>CAZADH010000038.1:28775-29792 GCA_964483805.1 uncultured bacterium | reverse complement strand
CCCACGGATGGGGGCGCGAAACGCCAGTTTCGCGCAGTGCAACGGGGCCGCCCGCCACTGGGAGCGGAAAACCACGCGGCTCAGTCGCCGTACAGGCGTACCGAGGTTCGTTGTTCGAGGAATTCGATCGGCAAGGTGTTGGCGCGATGCCACAACTCGAGCACCGGAGTTCTCGCCAACAGACCCTCCCGCAACCACGAGCAACCGGCCAGCAGATCGAAGAAGGGGGGCCGGTCCGGAGCGCGGCGAATGAACTCGATCTTGTCACCGTACAACTCGAGCGCCGAAGCCAAAACAATGAGCCCCACCTTGACGGCATCATGCATGGTCGGGAGTGAAGACCGCAGCCGCACCCCACGACAGACGCCCCCCGTGAACTTCGAAAAGGTGGGTTCGAAAGTGACCGGGTCGACCCACACGTTCGGCGGCATCTTCGGCGACAGATCGCGCGCCCATGCCTGGCCATCGATGAATGGGGCGCCGATGATCTGAAACGGCGCTTCCGTGCCGCGGCCCTCCGAGAGGTTGGTACCCTCGAATAGGCAGGTGCCCGGGTAGAACATTGCCGTCTCGGGGGCGGGCATGCTCGGCGACGGTTTGTGCCACGGGAAATCCTGGGGATACGGCGACGAGCGACGGAAACCGGCACACGGCACCACCTCGACGGTCGCCTCGGGATACTGCGTTTTCTTCAACCAGAGGGCCAACTCGCCCGCCGTCATTCCGTAACGCAGCGGCACCGGTAACCGACCGACAAAGGACGAGAAGGCGGGTTCCAGCATCGGCCCCTCGAGCAAATGAGCACCAATCGGATTCGGACGATCGAGCACGATCAGCGGCACCCCCGCCGGCGCTGTCGCCGACATCACCTCGGCCAACGTCGAAACATAGGTATAGAACCGCACCCCGACGTCCTGGATGTCGTAGACCACGGCGTCAAGATCGGCCAACTCTTCGAGCTTCGGCGCGTGCCGGTCGCCGAACAGGCTGATCACCGGAATGCCCAGCCGCGGATGC
>CAZADH010000038.1:0-28765 GCA_964483805.1 uncultured bacterium | reverse complement strand
GCTTGCCCGAGGCCACCGGTTCGCCATCGGGTGCGTCGGCAAACAGGCCGTGTTCGGGGGTGAAGATGGCCCGGATCTCAACCTGGTCCTTCGCGGCCAGACGGTCGACCAGATGCACGCCCGCCCGGTCGCACGCCGAAGCGTTGGTGACAATCGCCAGGCGACCCCACGCCCGTGGGCTCGCCAGAAAGGCGGTCATGCCCGGTTCAAATCTGCTCATGAGCCCGCAAATACTCCGCGGCGAGATAGAGTGAGCCGGTCAACAGGCACGACGCCGTGCCGGCCGGCGCATTCATGGCCTCGGTCAGACTCTCGGACCACCGCCACCGCGGATCGACAGTCGCCAGCATCCGCCGAAACTCGGGTTCGGTCAGACTGCGCGGCGTCGGCGGCGGCACGAACACCAGTGAATCGGCATGTTGCGCCAACGCGGCCGCCATCTCGGCGACCGGCTTGCCCTGCAACGCTCCAAACACCAGGTGACAGGGGCGGGGCAGGGGAAACCGTTGTAAATACGATGTCAATGCACCAACACCCTCGGCATTGTGCGCGCCGTCGACGAGCAAGGGCAGACCGCCCGGCCCGGTGAGCCACTGCAGCCGGGCCGGCCACCGCACCTTCGCCAACCCGGCGGCTACCGCAGCCGGCGCCACGTCGAAGCCGTTTTTGCGCAACTGCTCGAGAGCGGTGAGCGCGCACGCCAGATTCTGCAACTGGTGCTCGCCCGGCATCGCCATCTCGACCTCTCCGGCATCATCGATCGCCAGTCGGTGGCCGCGGGCGGTCGACTCGAGCACCCGACACCACGCCGGCAAGCTCGCCCGCGTCATCTTTCCTTTCAACTCGGCACAGCGTGCCTCGAACAACGCCAGGATCTGCGGATCGGTCTCGGCCGTGACGAGCAGCCCCTTCTTCTTGAGAATTCCCAGTTTTTCACCGGCAATCGCCATCCGCGTCTGACCGAGCATCTCGGTATGGTCGGTGCCGATGTTGGTGATGACAGCGACCTCGGGAACCACCACATTGGTCGCGTCCAGACGGCCTCCGAGGCCGATTTCGACGATGGCCAGGTCGATCTCGCTCTCGGCAAACGCCCAGAAGGCAAGGGCGGTCGTCAGTTCGAAGAAACTGGCCGCGCCCAGCTCGTCGGCCTGCTCTTCCAGGGCATCGACCGGATCGTGCAACGCTTCGACGCATCTGATGAAAAGCGCCTCGTCGATGTTCCGCCCACCCAGTCGTACCCGGTCGAGCACCGAAAACAGGTGGGGCGAGATCGTCGCGCCGACCTGGTACGTTTCGCCAGCCGCAAAGATCGCCTCCAGCATGGCGGTAACCGACCCCTTGCCGTTCGTACCGGCCACCAACACCGATGGGAACTGCCGTTCAGGATGGCCGAGCGACTCGAGGATCGCCGTAATACGACCAAGACCGAAGGGGCTGCTGCAACCCTGAAAACTGTCGAGCCATGCCAGCGCTTGTACGAGATTCATGGTGCCTTCTCTTGCCGAGGTTCATCCGCCATCGGACTGGCCACAACACAGGCAATCCGGGCGGACCGCTGCAGAGTACCGCATCGTCTTCGATTTGGCAAACACCACCGGGACCCGCTTGTCGAGAGCGGTCACGCAACCGCCCACTACGCCCATCGTGAGCGGGCGGCTTACCGCGCCTTGCCCGCCTGCGGCTTGGGATCGCGCGGATACACGATCCAGATGTCGATGAAACTGTAGAAATACAGCCACACCATCAACGAGTAGGCCCAACCGGAACGGGCTTCCTCGATGATCTCGGCGGTGCTCTTGATGTTGAGATTGCCGCGCATCGCCGCCTGCATCATGTCTTGAATCGGCTTGATCAACTCGATCGACCACACCAGCGTGGCCAGGGCAATGAGCAACATGATCAGGCCGCCGCGCCACGGATGGCCGCACCGCCACGAACCGAACCCCGGCGCCAACAGATTGAGCACGAGCAAGCCGATGACGCCGGGTTTCTCCGGCACGGTCGCCCGAGCCTGTCCGGGTGCGGTCCCCAGATCGCTGTGACAGAACCGACAGCGCACCGCGCCCACAATGATCAATTCACTGCAGTACGGACACGGGGTCCGCGCGGCGCCCGACTGCACTTCAGTGGCGCCCCCGTCACGGTTCGCATCGTGGGAAGCCGACCCGGTTTTGCCCGGGCCGACATGCGCTCCCGCCTCGTTTTCCACGATGATGCCCAGAGCGATCGCCCAGGTGTCGACAGCCCACTCAGCCGCGGCATCGGCGATCGCCACATCGCGCAGACGTTTAACCATGCGGGCACGCAACAAGGGCCACGGCACCTTCGCCGTCTCGGTCACCATCGTGCGCGTTACCCCTTCACGCACCGCCATCGTAAGCACGTTGACCTCGGCGCGATACCGCGGCGCCAGGTCACGCAGCAACGCCTCGCATTCGGCCACGTTCTCGACCACGCCCCGACCATGCTGGTCGATGAGTTGCCCCAGATGTCGTCGAAACTGATTGTCCATCGGCCTTCCTGTTCCACGTCAGTGTGTCACGACATAATAGCAGAATCGGTTTGCCGCCGTCATGAGCGACGAGACTGCCGCAGCAACTGGCACAAAGACGCGGACGCGGGTATACTCACGCCACGAACCGCGCTGGTCCTGCTCGACCACCGCCCGCCACCTTGTCTGCCCGGAGGCCCGCGCTTGCCGACATCGACACCCTTGTGCGCTAATTGCCTGCGCTGTGCCGATGCCTGCCCCCGTGGCCTGCACCCGAGCCTTCTCTTCCATGGTGCGGCCCAATGGGATCAAGAAGTCCTTGACGATGGCAACGCCGAGCAGTGCGACGGGTGCGGACGCTGCACCACGATCTGCCCACAGCACCTGCCGCTGACCGCCACCATCCGCGCCGCCGTCGATACCGACACGCATCCGCCCGAGACTTCTGTTTCTGAGAATGTCAACAACCGGTGGCCATTCCGGCTCACCCGGCCCACCGGTGCCTGGCTGACAGCCATATATTGTATTGCTACTTCTCTGCATGGGCGGGTGGTCCTCGTCAACCTTCTCATCGCAGTTCTTGTCGGCCTCAGCCTCGACGCCATCTTCCGGCGCCTCACCGCCGCAACCGCGACCGGTTCGCTGCCTGCAACAGTGCTGGTGCCCCTGTTTCTACCGGCCTCTGTGCCGCCCTGGCTCACCGCGATCGCGACCGCGGCAAGCCTGGTCTTCTGTCTCTATCTGTTCGGTGGCTGGAGTCGCCACCTGGTCTCGCCCGTCGCCGCGACCGCAGTGTTTGCCTCGGTGTCGTTCCCCGACCAGTGGGCGGCATCCTGGCTCGCCGGCGGCGGCAGCCAGCCCACCTGGATTCTCAATACAACGTATTCACTTCCCATCGACAGTTCACCGCTGACCCTGCTCGTTTTTCTGGCCTGGCAACTGGGCTGCCGTCGACTGGATCACCGATTGGCGCTGGGATGCCTCTCGGCTGCCGTTCTGGCGGTCTTCGCGGCTCCGGCGACGGGGGGATCGGCCAACGGCATGACGGAGATGCTGGGCGCCTCAGGGCTCCTCGGGGCGCTGGCATTGCTCGGTCTCGATCCGTTTTGCCAGGCCCGGACCGGTCGCGGTCGCCTTCTCACCGGCATCCTGCTGACGGTGGCCTCGCTCGCCCTGTTTCGCCATGCCCACACACCCATGGCAGCCACCCTCGCGGTATTCTGGCTCGGCCTGCTCACGCCGCTGTTCGATCGGATCCTGGCCCGCCACAGCGTCACCTCGCACCCGCCGACGCCCGCAACCACCCCGAAGGCACCATGAACGCCCAAAGCCCGTGGCACGAACTGCTGTTCATCATGATCCTGACGACGGTCTGTGCTGCCTGTCTGGGCGCGCTCGAGTGGGCTTTTCCCGAACGCAGTCGCGCCCCCGAGCAAACGGCGACAGAAGCGTTGAAGCTGCTCCCCGACCTGGCCGATCCAAGCCCCGCAACCAAAGATAACCGGATCCTGCAATTTTCCAGGCTCTTCGTCGATCGCTCGCCCCCTACGGCATCAGCCACGGTGTTCACCGCCCGAGCCCGTCCCGCCCTCGCCCTCGGCATCGGCACCGCGACCGGCATGAACGGCATCGTCCGCGTCCTCGTCGCCTTCGATACCAGGCGACGAGAACTGCTGGGCATCTCGGTCCTCGAGCAGGCCGAAACCCCAGGGTTGGGTGACCGCGTGTGTGAACCGGCTTTTCGCAACCAGTTCACCAATCGGCTCGCCCAGGTGCCACTCCGATTGGGCCGCAAGCACGGGCTCCCAGACGAAATCAACGGCATCACCGGCGCGACGATCAGTTGCCGCGCCGTCGTCGATGCTGCCAACCACGCCATCGCCGCCATCGATCGGGCGTTGGCGGGTGCACGCGCAGCTCACCCCCGAGGAGGCCCGACGGCACCATGACCACCTTCTCGCGGTCTTTTGTCAACGGACTGTGGGCCAACAACCCGATTTTCGTCACCGTGCTGGGCATCTGCTCGGGTCTGGCCGTCACCACTCGCGTTGCCAACGCTCTCGTCATGAGCCTGGGAGTCACCCTGGCCTGCATCGGCAGCGCGTTGGTCGTTTCGCTGCTGCGCCACCGGCTGCCCCGCCATCTGCGCCTCATCGCCTACATGGAGATCATTGCCACCGTGGTGGTCGTCATCGAACGCGCCTTCCGCCTCTGCGTCCCTGGCATCGCCGGTGAACTGGGGCCCTACGTCGGCCTGATCATCACCAATTGCGTGGTCATGGGCCGCATCGAAGCGTTCTCCCAGCGCCAACCCACCACCGCATCGCTGGGCGATGCACTGGGCGCCGGCTGCGGTTACGGTCTCGTGCTGCTCCTGGTCGCTTCGGTGCGCGAACCGCTGGCTTTCGGCACGTGGTGCGGCGTCCGCCTTCTGCCTGCCTCGCTGCCCGCGTGCGCGCTGTTCGCAACCCCCGCCGGCGCTTTCCTGACCATGGCGGTGCTGGTTCTGGCGGCGAACTGGTTGCACGAGCGGACCTGACCGATGCCCACCGAGATCGCCGGCACCCTCGCCTCGACCCCCGCGCTCATCGACTCCCTCGGCATGCACGCGCCGCTCCTGAGCTTGCTCCTCAGCGCCGCCTTGTCCGACAACATCGCTCTGGCGAATTTCCTGGGCATGTGTCCGCTCGTCGCCCTGTCGCGGTCATGGCGCGTGGCCCTGGGCATGGGCTTGGCCGTGACCGCCGTCACGACCCTGACGGCTCCGGTCAACTGGGCGGTATTGCATTACGTGTTATTACCGAATCACCTCGGGTATTTCTCGCTGCTTGTCTTCATCATCGTCATCGCCGCGCTCGTCCAGATTCTCGAAATCGTCCTCGACCGCTACAGCCCGGCTTTGTCTTCATCCTTCGGCCTGTATCTGCCACTCGTCACCGTAAACTGCGCCATTCTCGGCGCTTCGCTGTTCATGGCCCAACGCGGCTACACATTGCGCGAAACCGTCGTGTATGCGGGCGGCACCGGCCTCGGCTGGACCCTGACCATCCTCGTTGTTGGCGCGCTCAAGCGCGCCCTCGTGTTCGCCTCGCCCCCGCGCCACCTCGGCGCCACCGGCCAGACCCTTCTGATCATGGGACTTCTCGCCCTCGCATTTGCCGCCGTCCCTGCGACGTCCCCCTGATCCCGATCCGAGTATATGTATACTGTATTGACTACTGTTATCATCATCGACGGAGTGGTTCTGGCCCTCGCCGCCCTGATCCTGCTGGCCCGCCACTTCGTCCTGACCAGCAAGCCCTGCGCCATCCATGTCAACGATCGCGAACCGTGCCAGGCTCACACGGGTTCGTCGCTCATGGCCACCCTGGTGCCGCACGATGTGTTCCTGCCCTCGTCTTGTGGCGGCAAAGGCACCTGCGGCACCTGTCGCGTGCAGATCGTCGAGGGTGGGGGACGACCGCTCGCCACCGAGACCGCCATACTCAGCCGCCGGGAACTGCGCACCGGGACCCGCCTCGGCTGTCAGATTCGCGTGCGCGGCAACCTCCGTATTGCCGTCGCCGCGGAAGGCCTGGCCGCCCGGGCTTTCGTAGCCCGGGTGGCCCACGTCGAGACGCTCACAGCCGATCTGAAACGCCTCGTCCTGCACCTCCCCGAAAACTCGCCGCTGCTCTTCACCGCCGGCCAGTATCTGCAAATCTCCCATCCAGCGCACCCGCACGAGAACCCCCGGGCGTACTCGATCGCCTCACCGCCTTCCCAAACCAACGCCGTCGAACTGCACGTTCGCTTCGTGCCGGGCGGCCTCGTCAGCCCCTGGTTGCACACCCGCAAAGCCGGCGACGAACTGCGTTTCTCAGCGCCACACGGCCGGTTCGCCCAAGACATCGACCCCGACGCCCCCCTGGTGTTCCTTGCCGGCGGCGTCGGCCTGGCGCCGGTGCTGTCGTTACTCGCCGCCGAGTTCGCACGGGATTCCCGGCGTTCGCTTACATTGTATTTCGGTGCCAGAACCGCGACCGACCTCTACGAACACCGGCTGTTGTCGGCCTGGGTTGCTCAACATGGCAACTTCCGCTACATTCCTGCGATCTCGGAACCCACCCGGACAGTTCGCGCGGCGGACCCCGCTACCGCCCCGAACTCCCCTTGGTTGGGCGAACGGGGCATGATCACCGACGTGTTCGCCCGCTCCTGGACCGGCCCGGCCGACGCCACCGCCATTGTCTGCGGCCCTCCCGGCCTGATCGCTCATGCCGTCCCACTGCTGCGCGCCCGCGGGTTCACGGATTCGCGCATTCATGTCGAAGATTTCGCCGGCAAGAACCCCGACTGACCCACGCAATCCTGCTCACCATGCCGGTTGCCAAGAGACATGCGCCAATGCTTGCATTTCAAGAAATAAACTGGTATTATAATACCAGAATCAAGCAACACCGTCGTCACGGGTGTCGATCACCGACAGGGCAGGGCGCGGCGCCGGATGCACACTGGACAAAGACACTGACGATAATTCTGCAGGAAAAGGGAGCAATACAATATGAAGCGCAAGATCATCAAAATCGACGAGAGTCGCTGCAACGGGTGCGGTCTCTGTGTGCCGAACTGCGCGGAAGGCGCACTCAAGATAATTGACGGCAAAGCCCGTCTGGTGGCTGAAGTATACTGCGACGGCCTGGGTGCCTGCCTCGGCCACTGTCCACAGGACGCATTGACCATCGAGGAACGCGATGCCGACGCCTTTGACCAGACTCAGGTCGACGCCATGCTCGCCAAGCAAGGCGCAAAGCCGGCCCATGCGCACCTGCCTACCAAACCCGCACCTGCCGCGATCAACCCGTCGTTGCCGTGTGGTTGCCCCGGTTCGGCCAGCCGTACCCTCAAACCGCGGGCGACGTGCCCCTCGAGCAGCACCGCAACATCGCCGGATCGCGCCGCCGCATCGGAACTGGCCCAGTGGCCGGTTCAATTGATGCTCGTGCCCCCGGCGGCCCCGTATCTGAAGAACGCCGATCTGCTCGTGTGCGCCGACTGCGCGCCATTTGCCCTGGGCGACTTCCACTCGCGCTATCTCGCAGGTCGCGCCGTGGTCGTTGGCTGTCCCAAACTCGACGACCTCGACCATTACCGCGAGAAACTGCGTGAGATGTTCCAGATCGCCCAGCCGCGCTCGATTACCGTATTGCGTATGGAAGTCCCTTGCTGCGGCGGGATCTCGCACGCGGTGGCCGAGGCCCACGCCGCGATCTGCCCCACGACGCCCTTCGAAATCCATACCGTGGCCATCGAAGGAGGGTCGGTGTCCCGCCAGGTGATCCGCCCAGCCGCGTGAACCGCGGACGGCGCAGGCCACCCATGACAACAGCACCGGTGCCGTGGTATCTTGTCTGCGTCATTTGAATTCCGCGGTACTCGGAGGCCCATGGTGTCACAATTCAAGCTCGATCAAACCCCGCAGGGCAAGATCGTCGTCCTGGCTACCCATGGCTACATCGAAGACTCGGCAGCCACACAACTGATTGATGCCGTCAACAAACTGCTCGAACAGGGCGTGGCGGCTTTCGTTCTCGACCTGACCGACAGTCGGGTGGTGGACAGTCCGGGTCTGGCCGGCATCCTCGACATCTGCATCAAAATCGTCGACGACAGCGACG
This sequence comes from uncultured bacterium, assembly GCA_964483805.1. GTDB lineage: Bacteria > Muiribacteriota > Ozemobacteria > Ozemobacterales > Ozemobacteraceae > CAZADH01. Next base: position 20,614 of record CAZADH010000038.1, on the reverse strand, counting down.
GGCGCATCGTCATCTGCGGCCTCGACAGAATGAAAGAAAACGTGTTCTCGATGGCCGCGATTTTTCAATACGCCGAGAAGACCGCAACGCAGACAGAAGCGATCCAGTCGTTGTCGACCGGCTGAAACAACCGTGCTGAACCGTTTTCTCCCCCACGCCCGCCCCCAGGCGGGCGTGATCGTTTAAGGCCATCCGAACCGTCACACCCCACCTTGCGGGTCACCGGCGACAACCGCTAGAATTACATAAATAATGACAGCGTTTTCTTGTTCTCTCTAATCGACAGTATTTTCACAAGGAGCAGACAGAATGAACTGGCAAACCGGGTTCAAGAACTGGTTGGCGGTTGCCGGATTGGCGGCCGCGTTGGCCGTGGGTCCGACGACACTCTTTGCCGATGACAAGCCGCTCAACGAACTGGTCACGCGACTGGCCCGCGACATCCGGTTGACCCAGGACACGGTACGCCAGGTCGAACCGACGAAGAAGGTCGAGTTCTCTGCGTTTTCAAAAGAGGCTTCGACCGTTGGCGAGATGAAGCGCTTCGTCAGCCAACTCTCAACAGCCGACGATCTCAAAATGGCCTGCGAGAATCTCAAACAGTTCGGTTACCGCATCACCACCCTCGAAGAGAGCAAGGCCTTCCATCAAACCATGCAGTTGCTCGAAGAGCGCTGCAAGTTCCTGGCCCGCACCGAGGATCCCACTTGCGCGACCTTGCTCGACAGCTTTGACAAACTGCGCACCGACGTCGACGGCAAAGCCGCCGAAGGGATGCGTCAGGGCGTGCGCGATCGCGTGCAGCGCCAGATGCCGGCACCTGCGCTCGAATTGTCGGTACAGTCGGCACGCACATCCGGCACCCGCAGCGGCCCCCGGGCCGGCGCCTCGCGCTCCGACTCCGGCCTCAATCTCCTCGGCGCCAACGTCGTAGGCGGTAAGACCGAGTTTTCGGTGTATTCGCCAAATGCGACCGCCGTCACGCTTGCCCTGTTCGAGAAGCCCGAAGACACGACGGGCAAGAATGTCACCATGACCAAAGGCAACGACGGGATCTGGCGCACGACGGTCGCCTCCGACCTCACCGGAAAATTCTACGGATTCTACGCGGATGGCCCGACCACACCCGGCCACCTGTTCGATCCCAAGCGCCTGCTCAACGACCCCTACGCCAAAGCCAACGTCGATCACGACGGCAAGAGCGTGGTGGTGAACGACAAATACACCTGGAACGATTCAGGCTGGAAAACCCCGCCGCTCAAAGACCTGATCATCTATGAAATGCACGTCAAAGACTTTACGGCCCACGACTCCGCGAAGGTGCCGGCGACCCACAAGGGACGGTACACCGGCCTGGTGCAGGGCGAGGGCACCGATCGCATGCTCGGTCACCTGGTCGATCTGGGCGTGAACGCCGTTGAACTGCTGCCGTGTCACGAGTTCGACAACAACTTCGCCGGCCACATGAACCACTGGGGATACATGACCAGCCATTATTTCGCCCCCGAGTGCAACTTCGCCTCGAACAAGGTCGGCAAGGCCGTGCCCGAGTTCAAGACCATGGTCGACAAACTTCATCAGAATGGCATCGCCGTCATCATGGACGTGGTTTTCAACCACACGACCGAAGGCAACGAACAGGGCACGCCAATCAACTTCAAGGGGTTCGATAACCCGGGTTATTACCGTCTGTGCGACAATCCGAAGTTCTATTGGAACGGCACGGGGTGCGGCAATGAATTCCGGTCCGAGAGCCCGATGGGCCGCAAATTGATCCTCGACAGTCTCAAATACTGGGTCAAGGAATACCACGTCGACGGCTTCCGCTTCGATCTGGCCACGATCATCGACAAAGACACGATCAACGCGATGATCAACGAGCTGCCGCCTTCGACGATCCTGATCGCCGAGCCTTGGGCCGCTGACTGGAAGCGCAACCAGTGGGGCAAGTCCGATTTCAAGAACACCAAGTGGGCCAAATGGAACGACGACTTCCGCGAGAATGTGCGCGCGTTCGCCAAAGGCGGCGGCAGTCGCAATGACCTGATGACCGTTCTGGCCGGAAGCTGCTTCTGGTGGACGGCAAAGCCGACCGAATCGGTCAACTACATCGAAGCCCACGACGGCGGAACCATCAACGACATCCTGGGCGGCAACAAAGGCCGCTTCAAGGTCGCCATGACCGCGCTGTTGACGGCCCAGGGCGTGCCCATGTTGCAGGCCGGCCAAGAGTTGATGAAGTCGAAAAAGGGCAACGACAACAGTTACGATCAAGACAACGACATCAACTGGATCAACTGGGACCTGAAGAAAACCAATGCCGATCTGTACGCATTTGTGCGGGGCTTGATCAAACTTCGCCGCAAATACGAGTGCTTCAAGCACACGACGCCGCTCAACAGCCAGAACATCACGTGGCTCGAACCGGGCAATCAGCGCGCCGTTGGGTATCTGCTCAAGGGTATGCCGAACATCCTCGTGCTCCTGAACTCCGATGCCAACGAGTGGGTGACCTTCAACCTGCCCGACGGCAACGACTGGAGCATCCTGTGCAATGGCGACAAGGTCGCCGACGACGGCAGCCTGGGCACGGCCAAGGGAGACTATCGCGTGCCGCCGCTGACGGCGATCATCCTGAAGCATCCTCGCTGAATCTGATCGCCGCAACCGTCACCGACGGTTGCACAAAAGAGATGGGGCCGGGAACACCGGTCCCATCTTTTTTTCTTAATTTTTCCCCTATCACCCCTTGCCAATCAGGTAGGATCTTATCTATGATATGAGTACTGTTCGGCGAGTATGCATCGCGTAGATGCACCGAGCGGTTGTGTTCAAGTGTCTTTTGTTCTTTGTTCAGTCGGGTTTCGCAATACGGTTGGCTTCACATCCAGTATAGCCGCGGTTTCGTGGCAACAGTAGCGAGTATCAAGGAGCATCCCGTGTCAAACCGTTCTTTCCGCATTTCATCGATTCGCCTTCTCCTGGTCGGCGTCATGGTTCTCTCGGGCTTGGCCATCGGCTGGTGTCAGACCGCCGACCTCGAAGCCAGGCTCACTGACGTCACTGACCCCGCTCTGCGTCGGGTTCTGAGCAACAGTGTGAAGGCCGGTCTGATTTCGACGAACGACGATTTCGATCTCGCCATCCGCCAGCACAACCAGCGTGGTCGCAACAATCCTGCGATTTCGACCCCGCGGGGAAGCGAAGCGGCCGCCAAGATCTCCCAACTGGCAGCCAAGCTGCCCTCAATCGACCGCGACGCCATGAAGGTCACGATGGTGTTTGGTCAGGGCGGCAAACTGTTCGCAAAACTGAATGGGTCGGTTCCGAGCAGCTACGATGCCACCGTTGCCCTGTGCAAGAAGTTCAATCCGGCCAACGGCACCTACGACAGCCCGCAGATCAGCAAGAACATCGACCAGTATCTGCAGACACTGACCAACGATCCGTGCATGCAGTATGCCCTTCAAGTGACCAACACCTCAATGACTGAACTGAAGAACAACTGGTTCGGTCGGGGCAATGGGTTCGAGCACGTATTCAACGGCGAAGCCAAAGGCAAGAGCGTCGGCGGTTACCACTTCTGGTACAAGTTCTACGTCGAGGAAGCGCAGGGCGACACGAAGTTCATCAAACAGATGGGTAGCAACGATCCGTGCATGTTCACCGGCACCTTCAACTGGGACCCGGACGGCGCCGGCCCGATGCCCAACTGCACCAAGAAGAAGGGCGGGTTCACGGTGGGCAACTCGGCCGCCGTCATCCTCGCGCTCGGCCACATCGCCATCGAGACCGCGCGCTCCGTGACCGGCACCACTCCGTCGGCGCTCAATTTCCAGGCCAATATCAATGGCAAGAATTACAACTGGCAGTTGTATACGATGAACGATTCGATCCGCAGCCTGTACCCGATCGTCGGTGCCCCGCATGAGAACTTCTCGACGGGCGAGCAGATGATTCGCGAGTTCTACGATCTCGAAGAAGGCATGGGTGTTCCTGCGGGCGCCACCGTTCACTGATCGCCAAACCGTAGTCGCCGAAAACAGCGAACCCCGCCGCAATTGCGGCGGGGTTCGCTGTTTTCTGGCGGCGATCAGTTCAGCCAAACATACAACGTATTACGCTTTGGCCTGAATGGCCGCAACCATGTCGTGAATCTCACGCATGTCGGTCGAGCGCACCAGGTAAGCCACATTGCCCATGACGGCGCTGAACACCGGCGCGACTTCCGAAACGGCACAGATGCGATCGCCGAACCGCTGGACGATCTCGTCGTGGGAGTGACGGTACTCCTTGCCAAACTTGCGGGCAACGTGGGCGCAGTGATAGCGCCGCTCGTACGGGTGCATGCGATTCTCGACAACGATGTGGGCCCACTCGCGGTACACGTCGGTATCGCAGGCAAAGTTCATCATATCGGTCGAGAACCCGCCCGGCGGCCGGATGTTGACCTCCATGACCACCAGGCGCTTGTCATGATGCTGGCGGAGGAACTCGATGTGAAAGAACTTCTGTCGCACTCCGAATGCCGTCACGGTACGCGATCCCAGGTCGAGAAGGTCGACCGGAATATCGCGGACGGAGTGGTAGAACAAATCGGCGTTGTCGGTTACGACCTCGAGCACGCCCGTCGCCGAGAGATGCGAGGTCACGAACACGATCTTGCCGTCCTGGTCGGTGATGCCATCGAAGGTTTCGAGACTGCCGTTGATGAACTCCTCGACCAGGTAATCGACGGGTGGCCGGTTTTCGAAGAACGCCACCAACTGCTCATCGTTGGCAATCTTGACCGTGCCCCAGGCTCCGACACCAATGTCGGGCTTGGCAATAATCGGGAATCCGACACTTGCCACAAATCGGCGCGCCTGCGCCAGGTCGGCCAACATCTCGCCACGGGCAACGGGGACGCCGGCCTCGCGGAAGATGCGTTTCATCATCGATTTGCGCTTGATCTTTTCGGTGTCGGCGACTTTGGGCCCGGGAATGTTGAAGTCTTCGCGAATCCGCCCTTCGAGCATGAGCCAGTGTTCGTTGTGCGATTCGACGACGTTCAAACGGCCATACCTGCTGATCAGGTAGCCGCAGGCCCGCATCACCGACTCATAATTTTCGAGTGAGTCGACGCGAAAGTACTCGGTCAGCGCACTCTTCAACTCGGGTCGCAAATCGTCGTAGGGCGCTTCGGCCAACCCCAGAACATTGACGCCGAGTTCGCGCAAGCGGCAGCAAAAGAGGTAGAAGTTGGGGGGAAAGTGAGGCGACAAGAAAACGAGATTCACGGGACGTCCTTTGCAATGACTGATGTTTCCCCGGCACCGAGGCGATGCCGCCTCAGACACAGTGCCGATGTGCATCAATTGTAATGCTTCTGCTCGCGCCTGACAAGATACCTCTCTGAACTGACTGGAGGCCGGAATGAAGCAATGCGCGCGAAAATTGACCAGGGTGGGGGAGTGTGCTACGATACGGCAAATCTCCAGAATCCGAGGAGAATCGAAACAATGAACCGACGTTTCCTTCACATTGGTGCCTCCCTGCTCCTCGCCGTGGCCACGATGGCCGGCCCCGCCTTTGCAGCCGACACGCAGCTCCCCAAAAGCAGCATGGTCGAGATTGGCGGCGACGGTCAGACCATTTCTCCCGATGCGGCGATCAAGGTTGGCGATACGGCCCCCGACTTCTCCTTGCCCAATCTGGCCACCGACAAAATGGAAAGCCTCAAAGATTTTGCCGGCAAACCCGTGTTTGTCTTCTTCATCCAGAGCGCCTGTTATTCCTGCCTGCAGGAAGCAAAGGCGATGAAGGGCATCAAAGAAAAGTACCCCGATGTGCAAGTGATTGCCATCGGTGTCGACCTGCTCGGCAAACCGATGCTGGTTTCGTGGGCCGCGCACAACAAGATCAACTACCCGGTCCTGCTTGACCCGATTTTCTCGGTCCCCGAGAAATACGGCTTCACCTACACGCCGTCTTCGGTGCTCATCGACCAGCAGGGCAAGGTGAACTACGTCCATGCCGGCTTCCGCATGGGTGAAGAGAAGGTCTTCGAAGAGAAGATCAAGGCCTTGCTGGGGAAGGGCAACTGACCAGGGGCTTTTCCGCCTGCCACGCCCACGCAGGGGGAACGCGCACCCGTAATCATTTGTATTTCTATCGTCAATACGATCGCGTCAAGCACGCCGGAAACGGCGTGCTTGTTTCTGTGGCGGCCCAAGTGATCCCATGGACAGCTCCGGACTGACAACCCTCATCGCGCTGCTGGCCGTCGGGTATGTAACTGCCGACCTGTTCACGCGCCTCGTGCGCCGGTTCGCCCTGCACTTCGAACTCGTCGATCTGCCGGGCGAACGCAAGATCCATTCGCGACCGGTGCCGCGCTTCGGCGGCCTGGCCATCTATCTGGCCGTCCACTGCAGTCTGAGCGCCGGGCTGCTGTTGTCGCCCCACTATCTTGGCCTGGCAACCCTTGCCGCCAAGCCGTTACTGGCCATCTTTCTCGGGGGACTTTTCGTGCTCCTGCTGGGAGCCGCCGACGATTACTGGCGTCTTTCCGCGGCCTGGAAACTGTTCTTCCAGGTCGTCATCAGTCTCATCCCGATTCTCGGCGGCGTCGTCATCTCGGGGTTCACCGTGCCTTCGACGGGCGTCGCCATCGACTTCTTCGAACTCAACCGCGTGGTCGGCATTCTGCTGACGGTTCTGTGGACGGCAGGATTGATGAACGCACTCAACTTCATCGATGGCGCCGACGGTCTTCTGAGCGGTGTCTGTACCATCGCGGCGCTGGTCCTGGGGATGGTCTCGATGCACCACCAGCAGTATCTCGTCGCCGGTGCATTCTTTACGATCATGGGGTCATGCCTGGGTTTTCTCCGCCACAACAGTTACCCGGCCTCGATCTTCTGCGGCGATTCCGGGAGCCTGTTTCTGGGGTACATGTTCGCCACTTTGACCGTGTATGCCAACATCAAAAGCACGGCCCTGTCGAGTTTCCTTTTGCCGGTACTGGCACTGGGCCTGCCGATCTTCGACTCGCTGGCGACCGTTGCCATCCGGGCACTGCGGGGTATCCCGGTCGCACAGCCGGGACGCGATCATCTGCATCACAAATTGATGCGGCTGGGGTACTCGCAACGAACCGTCGGACGGTTCTTTTACGCCATCGCTTTGGTGCTGGGTTTGCTGACGTTGTTCATGATGAATCGCAGCGACGAGTTCGCCACCCTGTGCGTCGTGATGGTGACGTTGGCCATATTCACTTTGTCGCGACAACTCGACGTGTTGTTCGAGCGCCGCCAGGAGCGGCTGATGCAGCAACTCGGCCATCTTCCCGAGCAGCTCACTGCAGTCGGCGCAGTGCCTCCGCCAGGCTCTGCCGGCGACCCTCCAGCCGCGCCACCTCCGTCGGTGACGAACCCGGCGGAATCTCGGCGAGAAGACGGTCCACCCGCTGCATCTCGTTAAACGCGCGGTGGCGCAGGGTAATCCCGTAGGTCGGGGGTGCCTGCGGACCGTCGGATCGACTCACTGGCTCGGCGGCAGCCCGCCCCGAATCGACAGGGTGACCGGCCGCCGAACCCGGTCCGGCGGCTTCGATGCGCACGGGAACGCCCTCAGCGGCCCCCATTTCAGAGGGTCGACGCTTCCAGGACATGGACGGAACGGTCGGTGCGGCAACATTCATGGCTTCGTTACTTGAATCGGCATACCCAGTCTTGAATTCCAGCGGCACAAACCCTACACTGAGTGGAGTATGTCGCAAGAGGATGACAATCCATGGCCGAAGGACAAGCTCGTCGAGGAGGAAGACCGTCGCGTCCTCTATCTGCAAGGACTTGTCGATTCAGCCATATTCAAGATCATGACTTCGAGCCTCTCGCGCACCCAGGCACTCGATCTCGTCAGCCGCATTCGTGTTCTCGCCGGAGAACTATTTCCCGACTCTCTGGGCACCTTCGACCTGTTGTTTCTCAAACGGTTCGAACGCGCCATCTCTGAATACACCCATGACGATCAACAATGACTGAAGCCCGCTTGAGCAAGGCCCTCACCTCCGCGTGGAGCCTGATCGCCGGCGAACACAACCTCGAGCGGATTCTCGAGGTGATCGTGCATACCGCTGAAACCGTGACCAATGCCGAGCGCGGCTCCCTGGCCCTGGTCGAGAGTGACGGCCAATTGCACTACGTTTTTTCGACCGGTCCGGAGAACGAAGAGCTCAAGAAGGTCCGGGTCAAAATCGGCGTCGGGATCTCGGGGAGCGTCGCGGCTTCAGGAAAACCCCTCCGGATCAACGACGTGCGCACCGACCCGCGGTTTTTCGACCAGGTCGACAAGACCATCGCTTTCCAGACCCGGTCAATGCTGTGTGTGCCCATGATGAACCAGAGCCGGGTCATCGGCACGATCCAGGTTCTCAACAAACGACAGGCCGAGGTCTTCACCGACGAAGACGAGGCGGCGTTGCTAGCCTTCGGGCATCAGGCCGCCGTCGCGATCGAGCGACAGAATCTATTCCGGTCACTGGTCGAGCAGTCCCGCCGCATTCAAGGGATCTTCGAAGCCCTTACCGACGGGCTCATGGTCGTCGACGCGGCCTCGGCCAAGCCGATTCTGTACAACAAAGCCGTCGAACAGATCTTCTTCCCCGAAGGCCATCAGAATTTTGCGCTGACAACCTACCTGGGCAATGTGATCAACACCAACCGCGCCAGCGGCAGCGCCGACATCGTGCTGTTCAAACCGCACGGCGTGGTGCTGTCGAACCGCTACGTGACCCTGCACGACGAGGAGGGAAAACCGCGCGAAGTCATCGTCTCGATCCGCAACGTCACCGAGCAGCGCACCGCCGAGCGACGCTTCTCACAGTTCTACGCGTTGATGCTGCACCTCAACCGGCGCTTGCAGACGCAGTTGCGCAAGGCGAAAGACCCTCGGCGTGCCCGGGTCCTCCAACGGCGTCTTCGCCAACTGGCCAGCAATTTGGTGTATCTGACCGACCTTCGTTCAGGACCGTTGCGTATTGACAAGAGCATGGCCGAGTTCGCCGACCTGTACGACCGAATTCGTAACCGTTACGCACTGATCATGGAGCGCCACCGCATCAAGTTTCGCGAGGTGCGCACCACGGCCCAGGGTGCGATGCCGATTCTCGTCGACAAGCTGCGGTTCCGCCATGCCCTGTCGATTCTGTTCGAGCTTGGGCTTCGCGTCCTGCGCCACGCCGGCCGCCCCGAGTTCGACCTCGAGATTCAACACGAAGAGAACCGCGTATGCATTCAGGCCAGGTACTCAGGCGCACCACTGGCCGAGAAACTCGAGCCGAAATCGCTCGACTGGAACCACCAGGTCGATCAGATCATCGCCGGCAAGAACGATTGGCTCGATCTCAATTTGCCGTTCCTCGAACACATTGTGCGCGCACACAAAGGGAACGTCGGCCTGCAAAACGAGGGCGACCTGTGCACGACCATCAAGATCATCGTCCCGACCACATGACATTCATGACGCACAAATACATACCACGTATTGACATTGTAAGCCATTTCTCCGAGAGTGGAGGCCGACAATGGGCCAGGTGACCCAGTGCGACAGCACCCGGCGCTTCAACTTCGACACCTTGTTGAAAGTGCCCTCACATGTCTCCGAGATGCCCAAGGTGCGCAACTATGTATCCAAGCACCTCGACCTGCTCACGTACCCGTCGCCGGTGAAGTTCCAGATCTGCCTCGCCATCGACGAAGCGCTGGTCAACGCAATCGAGCACGGCAACCTGCGCGGCGAACCGGTCGTCGAGATCGGTCTCAACCTCGGGCGCGATGTCGCCATCTTCCAGATCACTGATTTCGGCGGAACCCCGTTCAACCCTGACTATTTTGAGGGCATCGCCACGGTAAAACGCTGGGGCATGGGTGGCCGCGGCATTCTTCTCATCAAGCGATTGATGTCCGAGGTGTATTACTTCTTTCATCCCGGCGAGAAGACCACGTTGGTGATGATCAAATACAAAGAACACGACGCATTCAAGGATGAAAAAGCCGATGTCGCCTCACTCCTCGTCTCCTTCTGACCGCCCGCAACTGCGCTTCTTCTTCGACTTTCTCATTCCCGACTGCTACGTCGCCTGGATGACCTTGCGTCAGGCTCCGGCCCTCGGCGACGTCACCGTGCAGGTCGTTCCGGTCGAGACCTATCCGCCGCATCGAACCGCACCACCCGCCGAACTGCTCGGTCCCGACGACAAGCGATGGGCGCCCATTGGTGCCCGCGGTCGCGTGGTCGGCGCCGAGATCAAACCCCCGGCAGTGTGGCTGCCGTCCCATCTTGCCCTGCGGGGTGCGCTGGGTTACGACGAGTTCGGGCGTCTCGACGAATACATGCGCGGCGTGTTCAAAGCGGTCTTTGTCGACGGCATCGACATCACCAAAGCGCAACCGATCACCACACACCTGCAGAGCGAAGGGGTCGACATCATTCCGTTCTCGGCGGCGCTGGCCGACAACAGCACCGAGACGCAACTGCGCGAGCTGCAGACCGAGGTACGTTCTTTGCGTTTGCGCCTGCTGCCGACCTTCATGCTTGGTGATGAGCGACTGGCCGGGGTCGTCGATCGCACGGCGATCAACAACCTGCTTTCGCGCGCCGGAGCCTCGTGATGGCGTTCACCTACGAGTATCCGCGGCCCACCGTCACCGTCGATGCGCTGTTGTTCGCGGTGCGCAAATGTAAACTCAATGTATTGCTCATTCAACGCGGGCGCGAGCCGTTCACCGGGCGTTGGGCTCTCCCGGGAGGCTTCATGGAAATGGAGGAACCGGCCGAACTGGCGGCAATGCGTGAACTCGCCGAAGAAACCGGTATTCAGACCACCGACATCGGCGACGTGCTGCGCCCCCTCGGCGCCGCCACCCGTCCCGGCCGCGACCCGCGTGCCCGCTGCATCACGCTGGTCTTTGCCGGGCTGATCGATGCCGACAGGTGTCACCCGCAGGGTGCCGACGATGCCGCCGCCGCCGGTTGGCACGCTCTCGATGCCTTGCCGGAACTGGCGTTCGACCATGCCGAGGTCCTGGCCGGTGCGCAGGCACACCTGTGCTGGCAGGCGCGAACTGCCGCCATTGGTTGGCGCTTGCTGGGCGACCGCTTCACCGCCGAGCGACTCGAGGAACTGCACCAGGTCGTGCTCGATCGGGCCGCGTACCGCGACACCGCGCTCGACCGCGGCCTGCGCCTCGATTTGCTCGAACGCGCTCCTGATGCGCCTGGATGCTGGCGGTTTCGCACCCCGGTTTCCTCGGCTTTGCTCTGGTAGCCCCATGACGACGCCCACCGATCGACGACCCGCGCAGGCCGATGAACTGATCGACTTCCTGGTTCGGGAAGTGTTGGGTGGCAGCCTGAAGGGGGGCCAGTTCGCCAAGGCGCTGACGCAATTGCAGCGGGTCGCCCCGGCTCTGGCCACGCCACCCGACGCCACCGACGTGGCCCCGGCCTGGTATCGCGCCGAAGCCCTGTGGCACCTCTGCCAGTTTCAAGCACTCTCGGGGCAGCCGGGCGCCGGCGATGCGAGGGCGCACCTGGTCAGCGCGGGCGTTGCGGCCGAGAAGTCGGGGCACGAGCAGACCCAACGGTCGGTGGCGGCATTGCGCGCCACCTGGTTGGCGCAACATGGCCAACCCGAGGAGGCACTCGAGCAGTTGGCCCAACTCGTCGCCGCGGGCATCGACCCGGCCGGACTACTCAGCAGTCAGGTCGCCGCGCTCCTTGCCGACCGGGATCTGTTCGATCAAGCCCAACGTGTTTTTGCCGCGGCGCTCGAACGTGCACGCGATCACGCCGACGCCTGGACCCTGGCCCTTGTGCTGACGCGCCGGGCCAAACACCTGTGGTTGCGCATGGGCGACCGAACCGCGGCCGAGACAGATCTCGCCGAAGCCGAGCGCCACTATCATCGGGGGCAACCGCAGCGCTGACCGCGCCGCGCGGTCAGACCAGGCACACACTGTGAGCGCTGCACCAGCACCAGTCAACCTTCACTTTGGCCTGTTGGCCCCTGCGTGGCTCGGTCTGACGCGGGGCATCACCCGGCGCCATCCCCGGCTCCTGTCGCTGCTGATTCTCGCCGGTATGGCTTTGATGACGGTCGGCTACTGGGCCTCATTCCGATTCCTGCGCCATATTCTCAAAGCGCCGCTGGTTGGTGAAATGCTGGTCGGACGCCTGCTCGAGATGATTCTCCTGTCGATGTTCTTCATGATCTTCTTCTCGAGCATCATTGCAGCGTTCTCGGTGTTTTTTCTCGACGACGAACTGCACCTGTTGTTCACCACGCCGTGTTCCACCGCGCGCATTTTCTGGTCACGCTTCCTGCGCGTGGTCATCGAGAGCAGTTGGATGGCCATGGCCTTCTTCTTGCCCATCTTCTACGGGTTCTTGTCGGCACTGAAATCATCATGGCACGGGTTCGTCCTGCTGCCCCCGCTGTTGATGATCTTCATCACCCTGCCCAACCTGTTGGGTGCCGCGTTGTCACTGACACTCGCTCGCTTCTTCCCGATCCGCCAAACCAAGAAGGTTTTCCAGTTTCTCGGCATGGTCGTGCTCGTGGGCATCATCTTCCTGTTCCGTGTGCTCGAGATCGAGAAACTCCTCAATCCAAGCCACTTTGAGCGGGTCTCCAACTACATCTTCATGCTGCAGACGCCGATTCTCGACTACTTTCCATCGGCGTGGCTGAAGGCCGGCATCGAAGCGATCGCCCGCGGCGATTACCCTCTGGCCGCCACGCAACTGTGGCCGATGTTCGCCATTGCTGTGTTCGCAGGTTTATTGATGACCTGGCTGGCCCAACGACACTACCTGTATGGCTGGCAATCGGCGCTCGAGGCCGTCGACAACCAGGTGCGCAGCCTCGAATTGATCCGCAGCGTCCTCATTTTTCCTCTGCGGTTGACGTCGCGCGATTTTCGCGTTATCGCCGAGAAAGAGATCACCACGGTGTTGCGCGACCCGGCGATGCTGTCGCAGGTTTTCATGATGTGTGCCATTCTCGCGGTGTACTACTACAACCTCCGCATTCTGCCACTGCGCGATCTGTCGTCGTTGCTGCCGGGGGCGACGATTCATGAAGAGATCTACATGTGGAACAACGGCTTCGTGGGCTTCATTCTCGCCGCGCTGGCCATGCGGTTCGTCTTTCCCTCGATGAGCCTGGAAGGACGGGCCTTTTGGGTCACCCGCACTGCGCCGATCCGACCTTCGCGCTTGATGTGGGTGAAGTTCCTGCTCTACGTAATCCCCATGACCATCATCGGCATGTCGCTGTTTGTCCTGGGTCGGGCCGCGTTTGGCGTGACCAGCCCGTTTCTCGTCGGCCTCTCGTGCCTCAACACCCTGTTGATGGCCCTGGTGATCACCGCACTCGCCATCGGCGTTGGGGCACTGCACGCCCGCTACGACAGCGACAATCCGCTGCGCATCGCCGGATCGTTTGGCGGCCTCGTGTTCATGCTGCTCTCTGGTATTTACGTTGTATTGATGTTGTTTTGCGAAATCTACCCGTTGTGGCGCTATTTCGTCTTCCGTTACTACGATTTCATCTCACCCCTGGCCTGGAACCTGATCGGCGCATCGGTGGTATTGCTGCTCATGTTCACCCTGGCCTGGATCCTCATCCCGCTGCGCCTCGGTGCACGCTCGATCGATCGCTATGAACCCGAGTGAGCCAATCATGACGCCGATGATCCACCTCGACAAGATCTGCAAACAGTACGGGCAATTCATCGCCCTCAAACCGCTGGATCTGGAGATTCCGCGTGGGCAGTTGTTCGGATTTCTTGGTCCGAACGGTGCCGGCAAGACCACGACGATCCGCATTTTGACCGGGCTCATTCGCCCCTCGAGCGGCGAAGTCACGGTGGGCGGCGTCAACCTGCGCCGGAACCCCGAGCAGGTCAAGGCCAAAATGGGGTACGTTCCCGACCGTCCCTATCTGTACGACAAACTGACGCCCGACGAGTATTTCAGCTTTCTGGCCGGGCTTTACCAGATTCCTGAAGAGCAGGCACGCACGCGCGGCGAGGAACTGCTCTCTCTTTTCGAGATTCTCAAGTGGCGCGACCAGCTCATCGAGGGATTCTCGCACGGCATGAAGCAAAAAGTGGCCATGAGCGGAGCTCTTCTCCATGATCCCGAACTTCTGGTCATCGACGAGCCCACTGTCGGTCTCGATCCGCAGAGCGTCCGCCACCTCAAAGACCTCTTGCGTGATCTCTGCCGCCGAGGCAAGACGGTGTTTCTCTCGACTCACAATCTGGCCATCGCCGAAACCGTGTGCGATCGGATCGGCATCATCAACAGAGGCGAGTGCGTCGCGCTGGGCTCCATGAGCGACTTGCGTGAACGATCGAACGATCCGACCCGAAATCTCGAGGAGATCTTTCTTCAACTGATCAGAGAAGGGGATCAGCCGCCCCAACCCGACACCCCACCCGCGCCCATCACCTAGGGCACCAACCGCAGAAAGCAGCAGCCGCCGGTGTATTGTTTCGAGGCATTCCGATGCCCACGTGATAGCTGCCCGGTGAAAAATCGCCGAATCCGGCGGTGCTGGGAGTATTTTGCCGGCAAGGGTGTCGAGGTATCTACGAAAGACTGCCCTTTTGCCCCGTGCGATGCGTGCCATTACCGCCTGGGCTGGGAAATCGGTCTCATCGGCGACACTTTGTTCGGAGAGTCCGAGGCAAGTGAGGTTCCCGGAGCCCATGAATTCTTGCCACCCCTCGAACCGGCCGCCCCCGAACGCCTAACCGAAGCGCCCGTTGCGCTTCCTGACGACGCCGGACCCGACACCTGCGAAAAGAAGACGGGCACCGAGTCCGTTGACACCAAACCTGTATCGCCGTCGGCTCGGGAAGACAGCACCACCGAACCGCCGCAACCGGCAGAAGCACGTATCGCGGATGGGCTTGACACGGCTGACTCCGATGTCGCCGCCGACCTGCAGATCTGCGACACCGACACCGACGAAGAAGCCGCTGAAGGCGAACCGATCCAACCGAACCAGGAGCGGCGTTTCTGTTGGCAGTTGGTCGATTGCAGCAACCCCAATTGCCCCGTTCGGGTGCGCGGAATCTTTCGGTGTTTCATGTATTTCCGCAAGATGTCGGCCGAGGAAAAACGCACCCTGACCTGCTGTCAACGCACCTGCGATACCTGCCACTATAAACAAGGCTGGGACATCGGCCTGATCGACGAAAGCATGTTCGCCGATCTCATCCAACGTCGCCAGCAGATGATGGCACGGGCCGAGCGGATCAAGAACCACGGCATCGTCGAGATGTACCTGCATGAACTGGCGAGAAAACCCCTGGACCGCGCCGGCGAACTGGCCCTGGCCAAACGACTCGCCGGCGACCGGCAGGCCAGCGAGTTGTTGTTGGCGGCCAATCTGCGCCTCGTCGTGCGCATTGCCCGCAATTATCTGGGCCGTGGTGTGCAGTTGCTCGACCTCGTTCAGGAGGGCAACCTCGGCCTGATTCAGGCCGTGGCCAAGTTCGATTTCACACTGGGGTACCGGTTCTCGACCTATGCCGCTTACTGGGTGCGCCATTACATCCAGCGGGCGATTGCCGATCAGGCGCGCGTCGTGCGCATTCCGCATCACGTGCTGGTCGTCGCACACCGGATTCAACAGACCGTCCGCACGTTCTCGGCCGAGTGGCAACGGGCACCGACCCTCGATGAACTGAGCAAAGCGCTGGCCCTCGATCCCGAAAAGGTCCTCGAGATCATCCGCTTGTCGGAAACGCCGCTGTCGATCGAGGCGGTTTCACACGCCGGCGACGAAGAGGGCGGGCCGAGTTCGGTCGACTACCTGCTGATCGATCGATCGGCACTCAATCCCGAAGAGGTGGCGCTCGAGACCGCCAAAAACGAGGCAGTGGCCGAGGCTCTTGCCAAACTGCCCGAACGCCTCGCTGAGGTCGTGCGCCTGCACTTCGGTTTTGGTTGCGAGCCCGCCAATCTGGCCGACATTGGCCGGAAACTCGATTTGAGCCGCGAGCGTGTGCGGCAACTGCTGGGGCAGGCGCTCGAGCGCTTGCGTGACATGGAGTTCGTCCACCAACTCGGCCCCGGTACGCCCTGACGCGACCACCGCTCGCCACCCCGTGCGGCCACAAGCGCAGGGCGTGGCACCCGCCCCCCCCCGCATCCTCACACCCACAAAGAAAGAGCCTGACGGTCTGGACTGCGACCGTCAGGCTCTTTGTCGAGCGGGGCTTGGCCCCGACTCAGCAATACGTTGTATTATTCGGCGCCGGCAGCGAGGGAACCCGTAGCAGCGTCCGAACCGGAGCCGGAACCACCACCGAAGAAGCCCTGAACCTTACCGATGCCGTCGTTGATCTTGGCGCCCCACTCGGCACCCTTGGCGTCGGCTTCCTTCTGGGCCGCATCAGCAGCACCCTGGCTGTTCGCCCACGCGTCTTTGGCGGTGCTGAAGATTTCCTTGGCCGCGTTCACGAAGTTGAAGTCTTTGTTCGCGGCTGCCTGACCGATCTTTTCGAGGACCTGGCCAACCTTCTCGACCACCTGACCGACACGATGCAGGACGTTGCCGACCTTTTTCAACATGGCGCCAATCGCGGCGGTCCACGGAATGGCCGACAGCACGGCGCCGACCGTCATAAGCAGCTTGCCGACCGTCTGCAACAGCTTGCCGACTTTCTGAAGGAGCTGGCCGATCTTGATCAGGGTCTTCTGGAGGCCGGCCTTGACCTTGGCGATGGCTTCCATGGCGCCGGCCTTGGCCTTGTCTTTCAACGTGGCGCTGGCACTGGCCGACTCGGCCTGGGCGGTCTGGTTCGTCTGGTTGACCTGCTCGCGGGCCGCACCGACGCCCTTGCCGCTGTAGCTGACACCATTGAGGGTATTGGCCGCATCGTTGGACGCAGTGGCGCCGCTGTTGAGTTCACCGCTGGCGGCGTTCTCTTCGGCCCAAGCCGAAACCTCAAACAAGACGGGGTTGAACGTCAACAAACAGACCAGCACCCACGACACGATTTTGATGCGTTTCATAATTCTTCCTCCTCGCATATTTTTCCGGGTTTCCGGATCGTCTTACTAGAATGACGCACGGCGGTCATTCCGCGTTCGAAAAAAGTTCAACTACTCAGAAACTCGCTACAGACAATGATTTCAACCCAGACGCCCGGGGTCAGTTCTGCTGGAACGTCCGTGCGTTGAAAGCAAGAAACCGGGAAGTGTTGTTCAGGAACTGACTCGTGATCGAAGTCGAGATCTCCAGGGGTTGCCCGACCTTTTTTCCATCATACATCTCGTGAACCAGAATGTTAACATTCAAAATCGGGACCGCCGACGCCAAATCGTGGCAATAGAACTGGAACGTAACATCTTCGAGGCCCTTGAACACCTGGGTACCGTCATCACCGTTTCGTTGCAGGGTGCGCAAGTTGCTGTCGAACTCATACGACACCCGCTCGATCTTGGGGTGGATATGCTGGTTTCCGGGATCAAACTTGTAGCGATAGAACAACAACGCATGCGTTCCGGCCTGAATCGGGCGCGAGGACGGATAGTTCGCGCCGGGGACGACATCGAACACCATCGATCGCACCTTCTCTTTGAACGCGTAATCCTCGGTGGTCGCGGCCGCGATGAACGGGCACGCCGTCGAGAAGTCGCGACGCAGGTAGCTGATCGCTTGTCGCGCTTCGGTGAGATTCGCCAGGCTGACGGTACCGAACATGAAGTTCAGCCGCGTGCCGGCGAGAAAATTGTACATGAGGTTCATGACGAGAGTTGCGATGACGATGCCGATGAGCAACTCGATCATCGAGAAGCCAAACGGATAGCGGGTCGCCGGCTTAGTAGTTTGGATCGGCGTCATTGAAGACAACTCCCGACAGCGTGATCTGGCGCATGCGATTGCGATCGGTATCATCGGCCTCGCGGCCTTCGTTCCAGCCGGTGGTCACCGTCACCAACGCCAGCTTACCGGCCGCGGCACCGATCAGGGGGCCAACGTCCTCGACCGTGGCGTCACGGCGAAAGAAGCACTTGTCATATTGCTCTTTGAAGCTCTGCCCATTGTGCAGGACGCAGTGGGTGATGTTCTGCTGCATCAGGCTCGGCCACGTCTGGCTCGGAATCGTTTTGATTTCGGGTTTGCCCTCGATCAGGCCGACAAAGCCGCTCCCAGCCTGGGGGAAGAGCGTGGTGAACGGCGCAATCGAAGCCCACTCGATAACCTCGTTCGACAGTTCCATGGCGCGCAGATAGTTGATGGCCTTCGACGTATCGGTGCGTGTCGACGAGATCAGATACAGGATGGGCACCGCGCAGACGCAAGCGACCACGACGGCCAGAGTGATTTCGACAAAACTGAACCCCATACGGTTCGACGCGCGCACCCGGGGTTTCGTCATCATGGGGCACCTCCACCGGCCGGCGGCGGGTTGGCCATCAATTCGGCGCACTGGCGGCGCACTTCGCCGGCTTTGTTGGTCTGGGCCAGGTCTTGGTGGGCCGCCTCGGGATCACCGGCATCGAAGGCCATGGGCGACAGCGCCACCGGGACGATGGTGTCGGGCACTTTGGCCGCCGCCGCCGGGTCTTCGACGGGAACCACCGGCGTCTCGACCACCGTCACCGCATGACCGCCGGACACGGCCGCCGGTTGGGCACCCGGCCGTGAACCCGCAAACCAATGCCAGGCGAGCCCCACAATGACGATTTGGGTGAGCAGGCTGGCCACGACGATCACGGTCTTGGTCTGGTTCATGGCGTGTTGAGTGCCCGATTGCCGGCATTGACCGCAAAGAGCGTGCGGTTGGGCGATACGGTGATGCGGTACGGGGTCATTTTCGGATGCGACTGCGGCATGGGATTGAAGATGTCGACGGTGTGCACGATGATCAATTGACCATTGGCCGCCATATCGTCGAGATTGAGAACATCGAGGCACAAATTGCCTTTAATTGTAACTTTCGACAACCCGGTCATGCGCAGCGATGCGGTTGGACCATTGGCCGCGAGGGCCGGCCAGACCATGGCGCACAAAGAGGCCTCGATGACGGCATTGTCCTCGGTGACGACAAAGTGGCCTCCTTGCAGGAAGATGCGCAGGCGTGAATACGGAGCGAAAGCGGTGTCCGCGCGCAGCGAGCCGATATGACAGTCGCCGGCACCCACGAAGATCATGCCGTTGCCGCGGTACTGCTTGACTCCCCAACCCTTCAAATCGAGCTTGCCGGTGTTGATGCGGACGCGACCATCGACATACATGGTGTCGCCGACAACACATTTCTTGTGGAACTCTTCGGCGCTCACGAAATACTGAGAAAACGCTTCATCAGAGACAGCCGGCCAGAACATCTTCCCGTCGGCGCCGCTCTTCGAGGAAGGATTCGCCATGTGCGGCGTGTCGGTCCGCGTGTTGTAGCTGACCACCGACCCCGTCGCAATGACCTTGATCGTCGCCGCCTTGCCGGCGAGCACCCGATTGGCATTGATCCAATCGATCGGACGGCTCATCAGCGGCGACTCGAGTTCGTTGGCGTTGAGCAATCCCCCCGAGACAGTGTCAACGGGCCGGGCCTTCGAGAGCAGTTCGGCCTGATTCCCGCCGCTCGCACGGGCCGGCCACGCATAGAACAGAGGAGTCTCGGGAACCGGGAACTCGACTGTCTGGTTGGCGTTGATGTTTGACGGCACACAACGCGCCAGGTTGGTGGTGAATTTGTCATACCAACCCAGCTTGAAGAAGCGGAGGTTGGCATTGCCTTCGATCAGCACCGGACGGGTGCCGTCGGTCCCGTAGAGGCAAGGCATGCGCCCGGCGAAATGCTTGCCCGGGTTACAGTACTGACCATTGATGTAATCGGGGGCATCGTTGGGGTAGGAGGAGATGCCGCGATAGCAGCCGGTCGTACTGACGAATGTCGTGAACGCGCTGGGCGGATAGTTGGCCAGGTTGTAGACCGAGTCGGCCGTCACGTAGGCATAGCGGAAATACCAGTTGCTGTAGAAGGTCTGGACGACGGCCTGGAACACCTGGGCCCCGGCTAGGTCGTTGTTGCGGTACTTCTGGTTGTAATCGTCAACGATGAAATCGGCCACGGAGTTGGCCACATCAGGGTTCGTCCCGGCCTGCGCCTGCTTGGCTGCCTGCACGATGCGTAAATACAAACTATGGACTTCGCTGTATTTCCACAGTTCTTGTACCGGCATGTTCGGAATCGAGGGGAATGCTTTCGGATTCGCGACGAAGAACGCCTTGGTCGGCCCGGCAGGGTTGCCGGTCGGATACTTGTCGCTGGCGATCGACGGCTCGTCGGTGAGGCTGCCGTCGGGACGACTGTGCTTGGGCATGATGATCTGGCCGGTGTTGTTGCCGAACAACGCCTTGATCAGTTCTTTGCCCTGTTTGGCATGCGGATTGTCGACGCCGTTGTTGAAGCACAGATCGAGATAGTAGGCCTTGAATGGGTCCTGGGTGGGGGGATAGTTGAATGTACCCAGGTAGACCCGCGACACGAGAACATTTTCGGGGGTCGGGTCGAGCAGATTGGCCGAGTTGTAGTCGGTCACC
>CAZADH010000037.1:6866-29849 GCA_964483805.1 uncultured bacterium | reverse complement strand
AGCCTCGGCTTTGCCCAGGATCTCATCGGCAACCACCTCGACCAGGCTCGACATGTACTGCTTGTTGAGGGCGGCCAGGGGCGCGTCCATGACCTTGGCCTTCTTGTCGGTGGTGGGTTCTTTGTCGGCCAACGGCAGGGCCTTGTCGAACGCCTCGACCTTCGGCGGCAAATCTTTCATCAACGTCTGAATGCGGGCGGTGACCCACTTGAGAAACTCGGTGTCGAAGCTGAGCCACAGGCTGTCATCGACCTCTTTGGGAGTCTCGTTTTTGTCGGCGAAGCTCAAGGTCACCTGGATGCGACCGTGCGGCGTGCTCAGTTTCGAGGCGTCGCCCACGACCGGCGGCACCACGTCGTAATCGAACTCGAGCGACTCGGTTTTGCCGGCGTCGGCGCGGGCCACTCCGAACAACACCACCAAGATCAGAAACAGCGGCAGCCAGCGCCGCCCAATGCGGGTAAAAAACATTCCATGCTCCTCCTTGTCGAATTTTGCCTGTCTGGTACACACCCAACCCCTCGCCATATAACCCAAGTATCGGACACAACACAACCCGATCCGCCGGCAACGACCAGGCCATGCGTGCGCCCGCATGTCTGACCGAGGGCCATCCGGCGTCGCGGTGTGATGCCCCGACCCGGGGTGGGCGTGGCGGCCATGTCTGGTCATTGTCTGGGTGAAATACGTGGTATGTATATTCTGCTCGGTCCCCCACGGCGCGGCCGGTGCTTGTCGAGTGCGGGCAACCTGTAATATGATCGCAATATCCGATATTGACGGGGTGGTTCCGCGGCCGGCTGCGCTGGGCCGATTCCAGCCGTGAACTGTGGTTGCGGTGGCAGAACATGGGGGTGAAGTGCATGAAGAAATGGTGCGGGTTGCAGGTGGGCGAGTTGGTGGTGGTCGTGGTGGTCCTGGCCCTGGCGGTCGGTGCGATGGCGGCGGCCCAACCCAGGGCCCAGGGTCAGGGCGGTGCCTACCAGGCGCTGATGAGTCAGCAGGCTGCGAAAAGCAAGGTGTTTCAAGAGCAGGAAGCGGCCGAAGGCAAGGCATTCGGTGCCACCCTCGCCGGCATGAACAAGACCGCCAAAATCCAGGCACTGCGCGAGTTCAAGACCCGGCAGTATGAGAAAAACACGGCGTTTCGCGATGAGATGTTCCAGGAGCGGCGTGCCTTCCTGCAATCGCGCACCGGTGGCAATCCGCAGGCCTCGGCCCGCCTGCAGACGGTTCTTGCCACCATGGAAAAGGGCCAACAGGACATGGCGGTGTTCTTTCTCACCAAGCATCAGGAGAACATGGCGTTTCTCGATGCAGTGGCTGCCGACGCAACTCTCGATGGCCCGGCCCTCGACGAAAAGATCCAGGGGTTCTTCCAGAACCAGAAAGCTGCCGCCAAGACCTTCATCGACCGGAAGAAGGCCGGCACGGAGCGATAGGACTCAACGCGGCGGCAGCCAGTGCGCCCCGACCGCCCGCGCTTTGCCGCGGATTGGCGGCAGCCGCAGACGCTGCCAGGCCCCATCGGTTGGCGACAAGGTTTGCCATGCGGTGTCGTCGATGACCGTCCCGCCGATGATGGGCCGACCGGTGTCGAGTGCACCGGTGTCGTCGAGTTTCATGGCGACGTCGGCCAGACGCGAGGCGAGATTGACCGTGTCGCCGATGACCGTGAACTCGAGACGCACCTCGCTGGTGCCCATGATGCCCGCGAGCACGTCGCCCAGAACGATGCCGATGCCGAGGGGTTGTTGCCAGGGTTCGCCGGCGCGGGCCAGTTGTTGCATGGCCACGGCGGCCGCGATCGCAGCTTGCATGGCCGGGCCGGGGCCCAACGCCGGGTCGACTGGAAACACGGCGAGGATCTTGTCGCCGATGAACTTGTCGATATCCCCGCCATGGGTGCGGATGACCGGCGACAGGGCGCGCAGGTGGCGATTGGCGCGGTCGATCAGGTCGGGGGCCGCAACGGTGCGGGCCAGGTGTGCGAACCCGCCGATGCCGGTGAACATGACCACTGCCGTGCGTTGTTCGCCGGCCATCGCCAGTTGGTGGCGTTCGGCATCGCGGGCGGCGTCGCGCCCCGACCCCGACACGAACCGGCTCAGGCGGCGGCCACTTTCGACCCCCGCGGCCATGGCGTTGAACGCTTGCGCAAGAGCGGCGAACTCGGCGCCAGCGTGCGCCGGCAGGCGTACCGAGAACTGCCCGGTCATGATTGCGCGCGCCGCGGCGTTGAGGTCGGCCACGGGTTCGAGAAAGGCGGCAGCCGCCTGCAAGGCCAGAGCCAACGAGGCCAGCAACAGTACGGCGAGGGTCCAGCGGGCGGTCGTTTGCTCGGCGTCATTGGCCGCCAACAAGCGCCCAATCGGTACCGTTGCCGTCAGAACCAGGCGGGTCATCGTTCGTCCCGGGCGGGTCATGACCAGGACCTCGTCGACACCGCGGCCGACCCGCCGAACGATGGGGGTGAACGCGCCCGGTGCCAGGACCGCCTGCTCGGCCAGTGGCGAGGGCTGCGCGTCGAGACACGCGGCCGTGTCCAGACCACCCAGACGGCGGTCGGGCACGACGACCGCATAAGGCGGGACGCAGCGCATGGCAGGGAACTCGGCGGGACCCGCGCCCACGGTGATCGGATTCAGGTCGCGGTCGAGACCACGAGTCATGGCCGGGCTGACGCGGCACCACAGCGCATCGAGCCAGGCGGTATCGATGGTCATCTGAAAGCAATACCGGTAGCCGTCGGGGTGACGCAGATGGGTCAACGTCGCCCAAATGGGTTCGCCGAAGTTGACGAACTCGGCGATCACCCGTGGGGCCACGGTGATATGCGAGAAATTGCCGGGAGACATCAAACCGAGCAGAACGCTGCGGGTGTCGTCGATGAACATGCCGTTGACCAGTTCGCGGTTGGTGCGGGCCTGCCGTTCGCCCGCGCTGTCGCTCTCTTTTCGGGTGAGCGCCCGCTGCCCCATCTGTTGCATGGCCCGGTTGCCGTATTGTCGCAATACATTATAAATAAACCGATTGATCGTCTTCTGCTGGGCGTTGCGTACCTCGACGAAGAAATCGTCGTAGCCGCTGAAGCCAGGGGTCTGGGCGACGATACCGTGGCGACGTTGCGTCTCGACGAAGGCGTCCATGAGGCGGTGGGCGGCCGAGGCCTGTTGCTGCCGCGGCAACGACTCGATGGCCAGGAGTCGGTCGAGAAACGCCGGACGTTCGACCATGCGGTTGGCGGCGGCGCAGTACCAGTTGAGGTAGATCTGTCGTGCGTTGTCGACGTCGTCGATGGCGCTGGCAAGCGCTTGCCGCTGCTGCGCCTCGATCTGCACGCGCCGGGCGGCAAACGATCGCTCGAACGTGATGAAGCCGAGCATCAGGGCCGGCAACAGGACGAGCAGGAACGCCCCGCCCATCTGCCAGCACAGAGGCAGTCGCGGTGGGGCCATGCCCAGCAGGATCCGCACCAGGGCCAGTCCGCCGATGAGCCACCAGGTGACGATGAATGCCCGGGTCAGGGCGTGGCCCCCCGGCGTTTCGTCGGGTACCGGGCGGGCGAGGACGAGGCGATACGGCAGACCGAACAATCCGTGTCGCACGATGGTCTGCCAGTGGCCGATCGTAGCGCTGTGGTGAAGGCCCTCTCGTCCGCTGAGCAATACATCGTAAAGCGATTTGTCTTGCCGGAACTGTGGGTGCAACCAGGTCGACAGCGTGGCGGCCTCGACGGTCGGTAGGAACGCCGCGGCACAACCCTCGGCCGCGAGTTGCCCGCCCAGAAAACGACAGGCCGCCGCGGGGCCGAGGTCACCCGGGTCGACCCACACCATGAGCAGGCCCCAAAGACGACTGCGCAGGTGTTGCCAATTGCCGGTGGCCGCCGGTCGGGGCGCGGCGGTGGCCGGGAGGCGCAGCGGCATCCAGAACTGCAGCGTTTCCCGACCTTGCGCCGCCACGCGCACCAGCTTGCCCCAGCCCCGGCGATTGACGCGGGCCGGGCTGAGCGTCTCGGAGTTCATGCGGGCCCACTCGGCGTCAGGGCGAAAGAGGTCGATCCGCGGACGCGGTGCCAGTTCCTGGGCAATCGCGGCGGCCCACGGCAAGGCTTGTAGCTCGGTCGCTCCCGATGGCGTGTCGCCGGCGATCAGGGCGATCGACGGGGTGGCCCAATCAGTCGGGGTTGCGGTTGTCTCGACGGTGGCGATGGCCCAGGTAAGACTCGGCCAGCGACGCCGCAATGCGGTGAGATCCGCGCTCATGCTGGCGACCATCGCCGCCCGCAACGCAGACTCGGGCAGTGGTGCGGCGTGGGTGGCGACCTGGTGTCGGCGCGCCACCCAGCGCTGCAAACCGACCGCGATCGGCAGGTTCGGGTCGAGGATGCGTTCGCACCGCGTCCAGTCGTCATCGAGCCGGGCGGCCGTGTGCTGCAGACGGCGCTGTTCGTCGTCGGCCCGGGCCCGCAACCCGGCATCGTGCACCGCGAGCAATGGCAGCAACCAGACGATCAGCAATACAATTAAGTTGCACCGCCGGGCCGGCGGTTCGCCGGGATGAAGCGAACGCAGCCCCGTCGGTGACCGTGGCCCCGCCCCCCCACGACCGAGGCGCCGGCTCGGGATCGCGGTCGCGCTGCGGCACGGCTGCAACGGCCGGCGTCGCCGACGCGGTTCCGATCGCCGGTTCCGACTCGGCCTCGGGCTGGCCCGTCCGCCTGGGCCCGTCGGAGCCATCTGCCGCGGTGTTGCCGGTGGCCTCGTGGCTGGTGGCCCCGACGAAGACCGTGCCATCGACGCCGGCACCTGCCGGCAACGGCGCGAACGAGAAGTCCGGGTCGGCGCGGACGCGCACGGCAAACGAGCAGACAATAGGCCGGTGCGGCACGTGGCGCGACGCCGACTCGAGTTCGGCCGCGGTCTGCATCGGTTCGCCCAGCGCCGAGAGATCGAGGCGCACGTTGGCATCGCCGATCACGCCGGTGACGATGCGGCCCAGGTCGAGGCCGACGCCAATCTCGTAGCCAAAGAGGTTCTGCTGCCGGCGCTCGGCAACGAGTCGGCGGTGTTCGCGACACATCTCGTCGGCGGCGCGCAACGCGCGGTTCGCCGCATCGCCCTGGGCATCGGCGTAGAACACCGCCTGGATGGCGTCGCCGATGAAGCGATCGATGACGCCGCCATGGTGGTGAATGACCCGGGTCATCCGCTCGATGTGCCGGTTGATCATGGCAAAGACGGCGGCCGGCGGGTGGGTCTCTGAGATGCCGGTGAAACCGCGGATGTCGCTGACGAGGGCAACCGCCTCGCGGATCTCGCCGGGTCGATCGGCGGCGGCATCGACCTCTTCGACCACCGACAATACCTGGGGCGCCACGAAACGACTCATCACCTGGCGTTCGGCCAGCCAGCCGGTCATCGTGTCGAGCACGGTGCCGGACTCGCCCAATTCGTCGGTGCGGCCCTCGCCGAGACCCAGGCGGGTCACGTCGCCAGAAGCAATACGTTGTAAACCATCCGACATACGCACGATCGGTGCGGCCAGCCACCGGGCGAGCAGCGCCGCAACCGTGATGACCAATAGACCGAGAAGCACGACGGCCATGGCAAGGCGCTGCGATTCACGGGTTCGGGCCGTGGCGATGGCGTCGGTTGGGCTGCCGACCACCCACAGGTAACCGGGGAGCCGCGATCCCGAGAATGCCTGGCGGCGATGTCCGACCGTTGCGGCCGGGATGCCCCACGACCGCACGTCGCGCTCCAGCAACGCCAACCCGGCCGGGTCGCCGGCGCGCTCGACCGTGCGCAGTCGGATGCCGTCGATGCGAAAGGCGGCGAGGTAGCAATCACGCTGCTGCAGATAGGCGCGGTGGATGGCGGCTTTGACGTAACGTTGGCCGGCGGATTCAGGGTTCCAGACGATGAACAGCGCCGCGTTGACGCCCGCGGGGCCGCGCACGATGTCGAAGAACCGGATCGTGTTGTGCCCGCCGTAGTTGAAGGTCGTGATGCCTCCCGCTTCGGCCAGCGTATTCGCGTTGGTGGTCGCGAAGTCATCGCGACTGTTGTAGGTCGTCTCGATCGGTTGGGCATCGGATGGCAATGCCTTGCCGGCGCGGGCGCGCGCTTCGCGGGCCCGCCGCTCGCGCTCCGGTTTGTTGCGCAGCCACTCGCGCGCCATCCCGTGATACATGCGCACCGTGGCGGTAATAACCCCGGCGTCGGCCCGCGGTTGGCAACGGTGCTCGGTCATGGTGTCGCCGTCGGTCAACACCACGAGAATCGGGTCCATGCCGAGACGTTCGCACCGCTCCCAGCAGGCGGTGACCAGGCGCTCCGCCTGGCGTGGGTTTCTTTTCAGCAGCGGCAGTAGTCGGCGCAATTGCGGATGGCGGGCCACCGAGCGCGCCCCGCGCCAACTGTGGTGATCGACGACCACGCTGCCCGACTCGATGCGCTGACCAACGTTGCGCAGCCGACGGTCGAGCGAGTCTTGCAGGTTCGCCACCAGATCGGTGTTGAGACGCTCGCCGGCGCCGACGACCAATGCCAGTGGGGTCGCGGCGAGACCGAGAAACCAGAGCGTGAGCGTGCCGCGCACTCCCCACACCATGGGCCGGCCGCGCAACCACCATGTGCCCAGATAGAGCGCCCAGCCGAGGCCGACGGTGACGCGGGCGGCCCGTACCAACCACTCGCCGGGCAGCGTCGGCAACAGTGGGGCCGGCGCCATGAGCACCCCGACCCGGGCGGTCGAAGGGTCGGTTGAGCAGGCGGTTGCCCACCAACCGTTGCGCTCGACCACCTGGCCGACCGCATCGCCGAGCAAATGCACCCGTGACGGCAGCTCCGGAATTGTACTATGTTGTATTGACAAGCGCCGGCGCAGCTCTGACAACAGCGGGGCCACATCGGGCGCGTGTAACCGCGGATGGGCAATAATCGGTCCCACGGGCGCCGCCTGCGCGTGGTGGGCGATTGCCGCCCCGGTTCCCGGGAGCGGCAGGAACGCCGGCCAGCACGGCGGTTGCCCGCGCGAACCCAGCAGATCCTGCCAATGGCGGCACGTCGCGCCCAACACTGGCTCCGCCGGTTTGGCCGGCAACGGTACGATGAGGACGAAGGCGGCCAGCGGCACGCGGCGTCCTCTGCGATGGGCGTGCACCACATCCCAGACCGCGACGCCGGGCTGTTGCTGGTAGATGACCCAGAACGGTCGCCCTGCCTCGGCCGGCAAGAACAGTTGCGTCGTCACGCCGGCGCCCAGGATCGTGCGCATCCGCTTCGCCCGCGCTTCAGCCCGGACTGTGTCGATGGGGCCGGCATCGCCCGCCCCCAGTTCGCGCAACAGATCGACGAATGCCGAACGATACTGCGTCTGAAACCCCGGACCACCAAACAAACTCACGTTCTGATCGGCCGCCATTGGCCCGGCTGGCGCGGCCCAGAGCAGCGGCGCGCCCCAGGTGGCGATACCGTTGGCTGACGTCGGCAGATTCAGCCGCGCCGTGACGTCGGGCAATGCCGCCGCCAGCTCTCGTTGCAGGTCGGCGGCGGTCCCCGTTTGGGCGGCGGCCGATGACTCGACCCGGGCCCGCAGGCGGCGCACCACGTTCTCGACCCAGAATGACGGCGTCGTCACCTCGCGCAGGCGATCACCGACAAGTCTTGTTTCATCGGCCCAGGCCCGCTGCGCATCGAGCCGCTGCCGGTCTTTGGCCCGGCTGACGTCGGCGCCGAGAATCAACACCGGCAGCACGCTCAGCACCAGCGGCAGCAGGAGCGAGAGGCGGGTTAACAGGTTCCGGTCGGGCTGCATGCTGCCAGGATACCTCAGAGCGCCGGGCAGCGGGGCGACTGTCGATCTTGCAGCCGCGCTGTTTGTGCGCTCACGGTGAGCCAGGGATCAGACTTGGTCACCGGGGCCGGGGTGGGGCTGACCGCATTCTTTACCGGACCGGCGACGTGCTATATGCCCTGGGACTCGAGAACCTACCCAAACCCCAGGAAAGGTGATGGTGCCGAGGAGTTGCCGGCGGATGGATCCACTTTCCGGCCCGCCGCTTACCGCGCGATGTTCTTCAGTGCCTTGATGCTTTTTTGCAGACCTTCGCGAAGCTGCTTCTTGATGCCCTGATCCGCAGGTTGCTGCAGGTTCGGGTTGTTGAGCATGTAGTCGGTGCGTTCGTCGAGGCGCAACGGGCGCAGATAGGTCTTCTCGCGCATCATCTTCTCGACCTTGCGGCCCCAGATAGCGCCGTACCGGTTGATGTAGTCTTCTTGCTTGTCTTTGCCTTCGAGGAACAGCGAACCCATGCTCTCGATCTCGGCCACCGCCCGCACGACCAGGGCCGGCCGGACCAGGCCATACATGCCGATGCCGAAGAAGTGATACCAGGCACCGTAGTTGTCGCCACGCGGCAGGGAGTCTTCGCGCAGGTAGGCGAGTTTCTTCTGCAGCGGCGCTTCGCCGCGGTCGACGCGGTAGGGGTTGCCCGCAAGAACATTCTCGGCGGTGAGCAGGGTGAGATACATGTTGCCCTTGTTCAAGATGTAGCTTTCGCGGAACAGATCGTGAATCTGCACGCCCCGGTCCGGGTAGGCCATCACCTTGGCCTCGAGCGCCGCTTCCTGGCCAGTGGCGGCATAACGGGAGGTCCAGCCGCAGCCCAGCAGCAAAAACAGTTTCGACTGGAACATCACCGGCATCGGCACGTACTTCTCACGACCGCGCAACAGGCGGCCGACGCGGGCGAAGTAGCTGGTGAACATCTGCTTCTGCGCCTCGGATGACCACTTGTGCTCTTCTCCGATGACGGGTTTGATCTCGGGGAGGCGATACATAATGTCGCGCATCTTGTTGATCAGTCGGTCGACATCGATGGGCACGATCTTGCCGATCTCGAACGGAATCACATTGCCGTTGGCGTCGATCCAGTCTTTCTGGCGCTTTTCGTCAGCCTCGGCCTGAGGATAGTGCCCGCCGGGCAGCAGGGCCTTGATGAGGTTGACCGGCATCTGGTCGAGTTTCTTCATCAGGAAGGCATCGCCGATCGGGTCGTCGAACTGCAGCTCGGTCTGCTGATAATGCTCGCCGGGCGAGAGCACCAGCCACTTGCGGAAGTCGCCCTTCTGTAAATCTTTTTCTTGCTGCTGCAGTCGTTTGAGCTTGCTGCGGGCCACCCAGGTGGTGACCGAGTTCCAAACATAACCGGACAGACTGGAAATCTTGCTCGGCACCGCCAGCCACGAGGTCTGTTTGAACCGGGCCAGATGGTTCTGCCGCTCGGTCTCGTTCTTCGTCACCACGGCGACCTGGGCGGCGATTCGCTGGTCGCGCTTGAGGTAATACAATGCCTCATACAACGCCAGTTTGTGCTTCTGGCTGGTCATTCCCTCGGTCGACTGCTGCAGCCAGGTGACGGCCCCGGCGTAATCGCCCTTGCCCTCGACCATCAGGTTGGCGATCTCGACCTGGATGGCCGCCTGCCGCCCCGGGTCGGTTTCGTTCTTCAGCAGATCTTTGAGCGTGGTGAGCAGACGGTCAGCGTCGCGGACGCGGTTTTCGCCGAACAGCCCGGGCACGAGGGTATCGAGGAAGGACGAATCGAGGACGGTCGATGACGCAGGAGCCGTGGGCGAAGTCGGGGCGGCTGCGGTGGTTGTCGGCGTCGTGGGTGCGATGACATCGGCGTGGGTGGGCGGCAGCTCGACGGTGGGCGTTTCATCGACCGGGGCCTTGCCGGTCAGCCGATAGTACTCGTCGCGTGCGGCCTGCAGATCGTTGTGAATGCGCTGGATCTGCTCGGGCGTTGCATGCCGCGAAACCGCCTCGGTATATTGACGATGTAAAGACAGATATCGCTCGTACGCCGCCGGACCCGCATCGTTCGCGGTCTGTCCGTAGGCCAACGTTCCGATCAGCAGAAACATCAGAGACAGGATTCGCGCGTGTTTCATGGCTTGGTTCCTCGCCCTGGAAATTCCCTGGAGATGGTCTGTGTCACCCGGTCTATCCTGTACATTGTAAGAAATATTCCCAGTTTCGGCAACAACGCCACCACCCTCGCCAGGGTGTTGGGTTGGCAGGGACGATCGTGCCCGCGTCATCGGGACACGGCGCTGCCGCCGCGGCGCGGGTCGGGGAACCGCCTGGCGAACGCCGCGAGATTGGCCTGGAATCGCCGGTGGAGAGCGATCGGATCGACGTTGCCTCGGCCGCCCAGAACGCGCCCGCGCACGTTCTCGATAAACTGCGATGTCCCGTCGGCCCGGATCTCGCCATAGATCCACGAGCCGGAGTGGCCCACCGTCAGCACTGGGCTACCGCCGGCTGTTGCCGGCGCACCGTTCGTTCCGGTCAACACTTCGCGCAGGATCAGCGGCAGAACGAGATGCGAGAGGAACCGTGTGTCGCGGCCGGGTTTGACGCCCGGTCCCCACAGCACCAGCGGAACCCGGTAGTGTTCCGGGTTCGCGGCGTCCTCGCGGGACCCGTGGTCGGCCACGAGGACGAGCAGGGTGCGGTTCCAGTCGTTGCCGGCCTGAAGGTCATGGATCAGTTCGCCGATGTAGCGGTCCATGTACTCGAGTTGGGAGGTCCGCGTGCGGTCGAGCCAGACCTGGGCATGTCCGAACACGCACTCCTGCATCACGAAGGTGCGGGGATGCCGACGAACGAACTCGATGATGGCCGGGCGGGCAGCCCGATCTTCGACCGCCGCCTCGATGGGCGGCGATTCGACCGCCACCAGCGAAGGGTTGGCGGGCAGGTCTGAACGGGTCACGACCCGGTGCCACGCGCGCCGCAACGGCACGAACGGCTGATGGTTGGCGGTGCAGATGAACAGCGTCTCTCGGCCGGTCTGGCGCAGTGTGTCGACGAGGTTCGGGGCGCCGTTGATTCCGGAAAACCGGTCTGGGTCGGCGTAGGCTTGATACGGCACCGAGACTCCCGTCAGCATGGCCAACAGACTGGTGTAACTGTCGAGATTCGGGGTGTGATACGCCGAAAAGAGCCGAAACTCGGCCTGCTTGCTGCCGATGAACGACCGCGGGTTGGTCAGGAGTTCCCGCTCGAAACGCTCCTGCTCGACGGTTTCCATGACCACGACGATGATGTGCGCCACCGATGCCGCGGCAGGAAAATCCACGAACACGTCGGGCGGCATAGCCTTCTCCGGCTGCGCCGTGGCGTCGTGTTGCGGTGACACCAGTCGCGGGACCGCGCGGGGGCCACCGAGCCAACCGATCACGCTGTCTTGCAGGCTGAACAGGAGCGGATGGGGCGACGGTCGCGCCAAGGTGAATCCCGTCACGGCCAGAGCGGCCACTCCTGCCGCGACCGACCATCGCCGCCAACGAAGCGGGGACTCGGATGTGCATACACTTGTCGACAAATCCATGCCTTCCGCGGGGGTGGCCGCGAGAGGGGCGCAGCGCCGGGAAGCCAGACCGTGCGCGGTCGCCACACAGATGGCGGTGGTGGCCAACGAGACCGCGAGTCCTCCCCAGTCGAGAAAGTAGCGAAAGAAGGTGTGAACGGCGCCGATATCAACGAGAAACACGTTGACCGGAAAGTGCAGCAGATCGGGAAGGAAACGCGGGTAGAGCAGCAACGTGCCGAAGACCGCAGCCCAGACGCCCAGCAAGGCCCGGTGCACAACCGATGGCCGCAGAAAGCCGGGCCGCAGGCCGGCAAGCCCCAGACTCAGCCCGTAGAGCACGACGAGGATGACGCCGTCGTGCCACCAGGCCACCAGGTGGGGCATCACCCAGTGGGGGTTGCCACTGCGGACCAGCCACCAGCAATGACTCGCGAACTGTGCCACGACGGCAAGGCACAACAGATACCACGAAAATGCGGCAAAGTAGCGTGCATCGAGGTCGTCGCCGGGTGGCCCGGTTGCACTGCGCCCGTCGCGCGTAGACACGTCCTTCATATCCAGGGTGGACGGCACTAGCGCTCGTCGAGAAGCCGGCGGATATTCGCCATCGTGTCCTGGCCCGAAAACAAAGCAGGGGATGTTTTTCGTGTATGGCTGTTGTAAACACAGACGATGTTGTTGGCTTGTGAATACAGTTCGTTCGCCGGGTCGGTGAAGGCCTTGTGATCGACGAGGACAATCTCCGCCTCGCTCGAGAATCGCGACTTGATGCTCTGTTCGAGTTTTGTCTGCTCTGCTGGCGGAAAGCGGCCGCAGGTAATCGCGAAACTGTAGAGAATCAGACTGCGGTTGTCTTTCATCGCTTTGTTGAACGGCTCGTATCGGCTCCTCTTGTCGATTATCCGGCTCCTGTCGAAAGGGCACGGTCCAAGAACCTGCTCGATGCTATCCTTCACCGGCGTCACGATACCGTCGTACTCTTCGCTATAGCCAAAGGTCGATGTATAAAGCTTGTAGCCATCGACTTCCTTCTTGATAACGCCGTAGCCGTTACCCGGAAAACGATCCATGATGTCGGCGAAATAGTCGCCCTGCGGATAACTGACCGAAGTTGGCAATTCGATGACCTTCACCGTCGGACCATACGACTCCAGCAGTTTGCAGATGAAGAAGAAATTGCGCTCGTTGTGCGGCAAAGCGTTAACCTTGCGGGTCTGGCGAAACAGCAGAATGGTCTGTCCACGGGCCATCGCCTCGCCAATCCCAAAGACGCGGCTGGGAGCGCTGGGTTGGGGCAGATCGACGACCTCGATCGGGCCCTGAACGCCGCTCGAATACTCGATGCCCATATACCGGCCGCACTTCGACAGGAAGAGCAGAAAGGCGAGCAACAACGGCACAAGAAGCAGGATACGCTTGTCCATACGGGTTCTTATACCATGTCGCGCCGCGGGCCGCATCAAGTCGTCACCGGTGGCCGGCCACGGAGCACTGAGCCGTGGAGGCCAGGTATCGAGTCCGAACCCGATGGTGATACCGGGTCGGCGCAAAATCGTGCTGGAAGAGGCTTTCGGATGATACCCATGATACACCCGAGGCACCGAAGTACCTCCGATGAGTCAGTCGTGCTAAACTGGTTGCGGCGCGAAACGGATCCAGAAGTAACGGATCAATAATGAGGTGAAGAAACGTAAATGCAACGTATGTCTCTGGTGCCGCCAGCCAGAATGGAGATGAGCGATATGATCAACCCGTCCCTGCGCAATGATTGCTGCCCGAGCTGCCGCCAGTCGGCAATACGCATGCCAGTCCCACGGCGACGTGGGCCAGACGCAATTCGGAAAGCGCGCCGTATTAGCGGTGTGTGGGTGCTGATGGTCCTGATGGTCGGTCTGGTGATGTCCGTCGTCACTGTTGGTGCCGACAGCGGCAGTGGTAGTGGCGCGGGCAGCCTCGACGAAGCGACGCTGCTTTCACGCTATCGCCAGATCTGGCAGGCCGAGTTTCAACGGCGCAATCAGTTTTCGGCCGACGTTTTCGCTGCGTCTGTGGCGATCGACCGCGAAGAGATCATGCGCACCGACAGCGGCAACTACTACTGGGTCGTCTACTTCGTGCGCGGCGGCTGGGTCTCGATCAAAGCGGTCGATCAACTGATGGTCTTCCGCAAATCATCGGCGGGCGCGCATCGCACGCTGTCATTGCCTCTCGACACCTGGTTCTCGGCCGAGCAGGTCGCGCAGGCCGTCGATGCCCGATGGGACGCCAGCGAGATGACCAGGGTGTCGCCGATCGGCCAATTGGCCTATGCGTCACTCGATGCGGCGAAGGCCGAGATCAGCAAGAAAACCGGCATTACGCAGTTCATCGACACCGAGGCGGTGTTTTACGTGCCTGGCAAACTGCCGCGCAGCGACGGCGATCCCTACCTTCTCTTCACGGGAACGCGCGGCGCCGTGCCTGACGCGCCCGAAGGGCCCGACGCGGCATCCGGCCCAGTTGATCTCGTGCCGGCACGTCCGAGGAGCGGCGGGATTGACGGCCGCGGTTCGGTCCCTGCTGCACCGGGCCCGGCTGCGGTCACCCATGCTCCTCATTACTGCGAAGCGCCCGAGACGGGCGGGGTCGCCCCCGGAGTCGCCGAATCTGCCGTCGCGGGTGCCCCCGGGCCCAGCCCCAGCGCCGAGCGCAAGGTGCTGCCCTGCAGCGCGGAACCACCGTCAGAGCGGGCCGCCCCGCGAGGATCCGGCCGCGACCAGACGGTCACCAAAGGCTGGCTAAACCTGGTTTCCGGCGCCCTGGAACACCACGAGGATCGGTTGATTCATTACTGATGCGCGCGTCGGATGTTCTATGCCAAAAGCGAATGAATCATTCACATAAACGCCCCGACCGTCACCACCGGAACCCCCGGCGAATCGGCCAGACGTAGTGCCAGTCGGCGGGATTGGGCGTGGACTTGTTCTCTGAGCTCGTGGACCCGTCACGCATGTAAATGATGCGGACCTGGTCGGCCGAGGTGGTGGTGTAACCGGTCTCCACCGGTGTCGAGGTCCAGTAATAATCACCAAGATAGGGGTTGTCGAAGGCATGGGAGGTCAAAGATCCGATCGCTTGTCCCGGCGGTCGGTCAGTTAACAGCGACCGCAACTCCGCGATGGTGGGCATGTCCCAGTCGCCCGGTTGCGAACCGTCGGTCAGACCGTATTGGCCATGGCAGATCGAGTACAACCACCGCATGCAGTCGAGTTCCGCAGCGTCGGTGGCGAGGTAGGGTCTTTCGACGTGAGGCACATTCGAGAGCCAGACCAACCCTGTCATGCAGTCGATGACCGTGCCATCGCCGGGTTTGTACCAACGGTGGCCACCGGGCCAGTAAGCGCCCCCGGTGAGTCTCACTCCGCCGGCACGCATGCCGGTGACCTGAACTCCATTGATGTAGGCCGAAAAGTCGAGCAGGATCTCGCCGGCGGTGGCACTGGCCGGCGAGGTGTCGACGACAGTCGAACTGCCGACGACCCCGAAAATCGTCTGACCGGCCCGGATGTTGCCCGAGACCAGGTTGGGATCGGTGACCACCTGGCCCGAACCGTTGTGATAGCCGGCGGGGATGGTTTGCGTCGCCGCGCCCGGCGTGAGCGTGACCGCGCCCCGGTCGGGCATGGTGCCGGTAACCTCACTGCCGTTGGCCCAGGCCTTGCGCCCGGTCAGTATTTCGCCGGCCGTCGCATTGCCAGACGTTGTATTGACAACCGAGTTGTCGCCGACAACCCCAAAGATGGTTGCGCCGGCCTTGATGTTGCCGCTGGTCAAATTGGCATCGCCGACCACCTGGCCTGAGCCGTTGTGATAGCCGGCGGCGATGGTCTGGGTTGCCGCGCCCGGCGTGAGCATGACCGCGCCCCGATTCGGCATCGCGCCGACGCGCGGACCCCAGGAGCCGGACGGCAGACCCCAGAAGGTTTTGCCGGTGAGCACGTCGCCGGCGCCGGCGCCGTTGGCGTTGTCGAGTGCGGGCGCCATGTTCATCAGGTCGTTGAGGGTATGCATCGTCGATCCCGGCGCGGTGCCCGGTTCGACAAAGGGGCCCGACCGCTTGCTGCCGGCCGTGCCGGTGGCAAGACGGTTGTACAGGTCTTCGATGGTGAACATCGCGCTGCCTGGCGAACTCGGTGCCGCCGGCGCATCGAGATTGCCGGCGAACCCGGCGACCCCGACCCCGAGCAGGCTGAGCAGAGCGATCACGCGTAGACTGACGCGAAATGGCATCGGACCCCTCCTTGGCATGGCAAATATTGTCCTATGATAGCAGACTCCATAAATATCACAGTTTCGCGCGAGCGAAGCCGCGATCAATGCGCAGGCACTATGCCTTCAGGAGGTGAGCGTAATCCTCGCCCAATAGGCGTTCGAGGTGGGGCGTGACCTGCCAGAAGGCCTTCAACGCCTGATACTCCTCGCGCAATCGGGCGTTCACCGGCGGCGCGATCTTGACCGCGCGAATCATCAGGTTCTTCGGTGTATGCTCCGTTCCGACAAATTGTAATACGTCGGTGCGGTATCCCGCCAAACGCAGAATGGTGGCTCGAAACGTGTCGGTCAGGATATCCCCGAGGCGCTCGTTCAGCAGGCCGTAATGCGCCACCGGACCAAAGGGTGCCGGGGTGGGAACGGCGGCTGACTGCACCTGCAACTCATGCTGGCAGCACGGTGCGGTGACGATCAACCGGCAGCCCCAGCGCAGGCCCTGCGCCAACGCGTCGTCGGTGGCGGTGTCGCAGGCATGGAGCGCCACCACCACGTCGGGCGTCGCCTCTGGCCGAAAGTCGCCGATACGGCCCTCTTGAAAGGCAAGCCCCGACCAGCCCAACGATCTGGCTTTCTCCCGGTGACCTTCCAGAAGGTCGGTCTTCACATCCACGCCGACCACGCTGGCTGTCAGGCCCAGGACCTGGGTGAGATAGTGATAGGTGGCAAACGTCAGGTATGCGTTGCCACAGCCAAAATCCACCACGCGCACGGGCTGGCCGGCAAAGTCGCTCAGAACGCCGGTTTCGTTCAGCAGACGCACGAATTCGTTGATCTGGCGAAACTTGCGCTGCATGTCGGCCTTGATTTTGCCGTCGCGGGTCATGATGCCCACCGCCTGCAAAAACGGCGCAGAGTCGTCGGCGGCCAGGAGCTTCTGCTTCTGGCGGTCATGCGTCAGAACCACCGGTGCGGGCGCCGTGCTCGACTTCTTTTCGCTCACCAGTGCCTTGCCCTTCTTGGTGATCGTCACCTGAAGGCTCCCGCCGGTGGTTTCGACGTGGATGTTCTTGAAGGGCAGCTCGAGCAGTTCGTCGACCTTCGCGGCCGCAGTTTCGGCGGGGTAGTTCTTGGTGATATCCCGGCGCTCGCCAAAACACGAAACCTGCCAGTGGAACACGCCGCCAAGCTCGACCGGGCGCACCACCACGCGAACCCAGGGCAACTCCATGCCGTGCCGGCGGCCACTGAAAACGGCGCGCACGAAAGCCTCGCGCGTCAGGATGCGTTTTCGAACTAAATCTCGGTAGTCTTCAGCCATAACAACCTGCGGAAGAAGTCGGATTTCTGGTCATGACGACATGATGATGCCACATCTCGTGTCTACAGTGTCAAAGTAAACACAAAATATGGTCATCCGAAAAAGGCCCGCAATCAATGCCTCAGAGCGTAGGGTGGCCGGTTGCGGCATTGCCGCTGCTGCACGGCCTGCGCCCGGTCAAGAACCAGGTGTTCATCGGTCCTTTGCCCTTGACGTCAACTGTTCCACGCGGCGCAAAGACGAAATCATCTTTGAGCAGAGAGTACGACGATTCGCTGACCTGGATGGCGTCGATGACTCCGGTCGACTCCATGCGGCTGGCCACGTTGACGGCATCACCCCACAAATCATAAATGAATTTCCGGATACCGATGACTCCGGCAACCACCGGGCCAGAATTGATGCCGACGCGGATGTGCAGATCGAGGTCCTGTTCGGTATTGATTCTCTGGAGAGCCTCGCGCATGTCCAGGGCCATCTCTGCGATCGCCCGGGCAGGATTGCCTCCCGAATTGATGAGTCCGCCAACCACCATGTAGGCATCGCCGATGGTCTTGATCTTTTCTACGCCATGTTTTTCGGTCAACTCGTCAAACGTCGAGAAGACCTGATTCAAAATCCGGACAATCTGCGCCGGTGACGACTGCGCAGACATCCTGGTGAAACTCGCCAGATCCGAAAACAGGATGGTCACCTGGGAAAAACCCTCGGCGATGGTCTCTTCCCCCTGCTTGATGCGGTTGGCAATGGGGCCGGGAAGAATGTTCAGCAGAAGCTTGTCGGATCTTTGTTGTTCCTGGATGAGTCGGAATACGAAGTATTGCACCAGAATGAAGATGACGATGGAAATACCGGCGAGATGGGCAGAGAAATACCAACTGGGGCAGGGCGGCTGGTTCGGCAACACATTGGCCTTGATCCAGGGATCGACGACCGCGGCGGTGCCCACCGTGATCAGAAAGGCGATGAACCACCGGACCGCCCGCTGCGGGCCGTGGGCCAGTACCGCACAAATCGGGCACGAAAGCGCCCAGACAAGGGACGCCCCACCCCGGGCGAAACCGCCCTGAAGGACCTGGGCGAGCAAGGGCAGGAGCAGCATCAACAACAACATGACGAATCGGAACACCCGGAAATTCCTGGTCGCCCGAAAATGAAGCAATGCCGCCAGTGTCAGCAACGAGAACGCCAGCGGCGGGATTCCCCAGGTCGGTAACTGACAGGCAATGTCGTGAATGCCCAGAATCACACCGACGAAGAAACCGAAGAATGCTGCCAGGGAAAGCAGGCCCCTCCGGGTCGTTTCTTCATCGGTGTCCTGTGGGGTCGTCCCCAGTTTCAGGATTCGGTGGAAGTACTTTTCGAAGAAGAGTGACCCGGAACGCCAGAATGTTCCTGTCGGTAGTAACCTGCTCGATCGGAGGGACGAAGGCGCCGTGGTCGCATCGTCTCGACCCGGCTGATCAGGCTGATTCACGTCTCACCACACCTCCGTCATCGCTGGTCGTCGATCGGCGATGGTGCCTCGAACTTTCGACAGATTTCAATGATACGACAGGTTCGTCGGGTTTCGGGGACGTACGACTTAACCTGGCAAGGTCGTACGTCCCCGTAACAGCCCGAAACTCCCGACACCAGCTATCGCCTTTGCGTTGAATCCTGATGGTGGCCCTCTGTTCGGTTCGTCTTGCAGGGGTGCGGCCTACCGGTGACCACTGATGAACGTCGCAAACTTCCTGCCGTACTCGATGCACTGCTGCACCGCCTCGGCGTTCGGATTCCAGAGCGCCTTCAGGCCGTCGTCGAGCACCTCGAACCCGGCGCCGCGCAGGAGCTCGGCAAGCTGCTTCGGCGACTCCCCGCTCCAGCCATAGGTCCCGAACGCGGCGGCTTTCTTGTTCTTGAACCGCAGCCCTTTCACCATCTCGGCGAACCCGGCGATCGCGTGCTGGATCCCCTTGTTCACGGTGGGCGAGCCGAAGAGAACGCCCTTCGATTTGAACACCTCGGTGATGACGTCGTTCTTGTCGGAGTGGGCGATGTTGAACAGCTTGACGGTCAGTGCCGGATCTGCCGCCGTCAGGCCCGCGGCGATGCTCTCGGCCATCATCCGGGTGCCGTTCCACATGGTGTCGTAGACGAGGGTCACCTGGTTCTCCTGATAGTTGGCTGCCCACTGCAGGTATTTCTCGACGATTTGCGCCGGGTTCTGGCGCCAGATGATACCGTGGCTGGTGCAGATCATGTCGATGGGCAGGCCCAGCGCGAGAA
This sequence comes from uncultured bacterium, assembly GCA_964483805.1. Classification (GTDB taxonomy): domain Bacteria; phylum Muiribacteriota; class Ozemobacteria; order Ozemobacterales; family Ozemobacteraceae; genus CAZADH01. Next base: position 10,617 of record CAZADH010000037.1, on the reverse strand, counting down.
CCTCTTTGATTTTCTTCTCGACCAGCGTGCTGAACGGTGTCAGGATGTTCGCGTAATACTTTGTGCATTCGGCAAACAGCTCACCCTGATCGACGAGATCGTTGAACATGTGCTCGCTGGCGAAGTGTTGGCCAAACGCGTCGTTGCTGAAGGGAATGTTGTCGCCGGTCAAATAGCTCGCCATGCTGTCGGGCCAGTGGAGCATCGGCATCTCGACGAAGACGAGGTCTTTGTCGCCGATGTTCAGCTTGTCGCCGGTCTTGACTACCCTGAAGTTCCAGTCCTGGTGGTACTGCCCTTTGATCGACTTCACGCCGTTGGCGGTGCAGTAGATCGGGGTTTGCGGAATCAAAGCCATCAGGTCAGGCAGGGCGCCGCTGTGGTCGGGCTCGGCGTGGTTCATGACGATCGCGTCGATGGTCGCAAGGTCAACCGTCTTCTGCAGGTTGGCGACGAACTCCTTGGCATACGGTGTCCATACAGTGTCAATCAGAACGGTCTTCTGCTCGCGGATCAGATACGCGTTGTAGCTCGACCCGTGGTGTGTCGAATACTCGTCGCCGTGGAACCGTCGCAGTTCCCAGTCGATCTTGCCTACCCACGTCACGTTGTTCTTGATGGTGCGATTCATGTTTGGCTCCTTATGACAACCCTTTGATGATCAGCCGCAGCGCCCCTTCGAGATCGGCCGCCAGACCGCGGGTCGAGCGGGACAGGGTCCACCGGATGAGGCTGCCCTGCAGGACCCCGAAGAGGGCCAGCGACGCCGACCTGATGCACAGGTCATGGGCGAATTCGCCCGACGCGCGGCCTTCCTCGAGAATCGAGTTCATCACCGCGGCGATCCGGTTGCCCTTCTCGGTCATGGCCGCCGCGATACCGGGCTGGTCTGTGACGCAGGCTTCGGAAATCAGCAGGACCGGGTTGAACTCGTGCTCGATCAGGTGCGTCAGATGAATCCGGCCAAGCTTGATCAGCTTCTCGGCGGCGGACTTCCGCTCGCGGGTGAGCGCGACGAGCTTCTCTTCCCATCCTTCGAACATGAACTGGATGAGCGCGCGCAGGAGCTCCTCGCGGCTGCGGAAGTGCCGGTAGACGGCCGGTTCCGAGATGTCGACCGCCTCGCCGATCCGCCGCATCGTCAGCCGGGTCGTTCCCTCGGCGAAAACCAGGTTGCGGGCCGCCAGCAGAATCTGTCGCTTGCGATCGGTGGTCGGGTCGTTGTTGCGTGGCATATGCGTGATCCTATCAGATCAATGTCCGTGTTGGCCACATGACGAGCGCTGGCCTTGGGCGTCGGCGGCCGTCGTGCCCTCGTGGTGATGTCCGCCCTCGCTCGCGAGCAGGTCCGCGATCGCCTCGACGGAGTGCACGTAGTCAACATAGGCCGCGACATACTCCCGGCCCTGGGCCACGCTTTTGTCGGCGAGAAGCTTCTTCGCGCGCGCATGGTCGAACTTCTCGCGAATCTTACGCACGAGGCTTCGGGTCAGCAGGTCGGTCAGTTCGCGTGAGGAGCCGATTTCGAGGGCCTTGTCGGCGGCGACGATGGCCGCCGGCAGTTCGGTGCCCGCGGGCTTGATGCCCGTGAACGGAGCGCCTTCTCCCTCGCGGTGGATCCGGATGAGCGTCTCGAAGAACCTGGCATCGGCGGCCTTCGCGTCGGTCGTGCGATTCCGGATCGCCGCGGTGAAGGCCGCCTTGATGACGCCCTCGCGGTCAGCCTTCACCCACTTCAGCAGCGGCGTCACGTTGCCCGTCTCCATCGCCTTGGCGGCCTCGATGAGAACGGGTCCGGCGAAAGTGTCGCAGTGGGCCTGCACAGTTGCGGGGGCGAGCCAGATCAAGCCGAACAGCAGTACAACGGTCAACGGTTTGGCGAAGTTCATATCAGCCTCCTTGAAGTTAGTTTGTGATAACTAACTATGGTGATATGCCGTCGTGCCGGGCGAGTCAAGTTCGTCGTGTCGTCTCGATTTGCCGATTTCCGGGCACAGCCGTGGTTACGTTGTATGGCAAAAGATTGGCTGCGAATGCGATGATATCAAACCGAGATCACGATGAGTCACCCGCCAACCGCTGCCACCGCGCCCGCGCGCGTTGGCTGAACGTTGGCTTCGGTTTCAACTCGCCCTCCGTGACCAACCGGTTGAACTCGCCCACGAACTGGCCGAAGCTACCCGAGGAGTCGTCGACCTCCTCCCCTTTCTCGTGGCATGCGGCCAGAAAAGTCTCGATCAGGGGCACGGCGCGGTCCGGGTCTGACGATGTCAGCGCGGCGATGGCATCGGCGGCCTCGCGCACGCCGGCCTTCGTGATGCGTGCCAGCTTCAATACCGGTTCGTCAATCACCTCACCGTCACATCCCGAGATACGTGATCACATCGTGATGCTGCAACGTGACCTGCACCCACGGGACGAACTCCTGTAACAAACTGCTGGTCACGGCCACTCGTCCGGCCAGGCGCCTGACCGAAACGCCTGCCATGTGCGGACAATGCAATTTGTAATACGCCTCGATGGCGTGTGCATCGCGCTGCTTGATGATGTTCTGCAGTTCGGCCATCTGCGCGAGCACCTGCTGCCATTGGCAGGTCGAAATGGGAATGAAAGCGTAGTAGTCGAATTCCGGAAGCACCGTGAAGGTCGGGAGGACCAGACTGAAATCATTCACTGTGAAGAACACCGATCCCCGGTTCCAGAAGGTTCCGGCGTAATCGCCGGGCAGAAACTCCAGGTAGCAGGTTCCCTTCAGTAGCCGGGGATCGTGAATTATACTCATTCGGACTGTGCCTGCGATGGTGCACTCTTCATCACTTTCTGTCACCTCCATCCATATGGCAATCAAATGTATTGCTCGACGTCCCGCCTTCAGGGGCGGCGTTCAGCAGAGGCAGTGAGATTCGAACTCACACGTGTCGGCTCCAAAGGCCGATGCGTTGCCAGTTTCGCCATGCCTCCGACAAGTCGCTCGGTCGCCCCGAGACGAGACAGCGGAAGACGGGGGACTCGAGGTACGGCAATTCCCCGCAAACCCAGGCCTAAAGCGCAAATCCCCGAACCCTGACTTCTCAGTGTTCGAGGATCACCCTCCGCAATCGCGCCGTCGTGGCGCGCTTCGGGTGTCGCGTCTCAGACGCAGATCGCACGGTGAAGGTGGTTGGGATTCTCGGACTTACTCGAACAGGAACCGCGACTGTCACGCCACCTTCTTGTGTGAGCGTTTGCCCTGGTTCCTGGTCTTCTGGACGGTATGCACGCCTTTCGTGTCGAAGAGGCGGAACGCGCAAGATCCGCATTTGTAGTGTGGCAGATTCCGTGCCACGACGCCGTCCTCGAGAACTACGGTTTCAGTCACTCGGGCGACATCGACCTTTCCGCAGGCGGGGCACGGCAGGACGTCATCCATCAGTGGATCTTTTGGACGAGATGAGGACATAGAAAACCTCGTGACCATCCTTCTTCATGATCTTCCCTTTGGTGTAGACAGCGAGTCCGTCGAACGTAAGCCCCTTGATGACATAGAGCGGTTCGACATGACCGCTGAGTCGGTTCTTTGATCGGATGACTTTGTACACCGCCGGAGCGTTCAAAATCGCCTCGAATACCAGTTCAGGCTCGAGAGCGTCGCGCGCCATTTCGATTTCGGCCTTTTCGGTGAACAGCACCTTCTGCCCGATGACGAGGCGCTTGATTCTGATCAGAACGTCCACGCGATCTCCTTGAGCTTGTCGCGACACCGCAGATTGAA
>CAZADH010000037.1:0-6856 GCA_964483805.1 uncultured bacterium | reverse complement strand
GCAATCCATCGGCCCCCGCCCACCCCTCCACCCCCCGAACCCCCACTTCCCCGCGGTACGCCAAATCCCCGCAAACCCAGACCTAAAGCACAAATCCCCGAACCCTGATTTCTCAGTGTTCGAGGAGCACCCTCCGCAAACGCGCCATCCATGGCGCGCTCCGGTTGTCGCGTCTCAGACGCAGATCGCACGGTGGAGCTGGTTGGGATTCTGGGACTTACTCGAACGCTGGGCCACACGCGGATGTCAGAGATTGCGACGAGGCACTATTCGATCGGAGAGTGCCCGGTATGCAGTCCGTCATGTTGCGCAATACTAACGGAACGCGTTATTATTACCCCGTGATCAAATCGTTCTGCTGCAAAGAAACCGAGAACCTCTTTCGGCGCGCGGGCTCACGCAAGATCCCGAGTGATGTGCAGCGTCGAGCCCTGATGAAACTGGTCATGCTGGACGCCGCGGAGGACCTTGGAGACCTGCGCGTGCCACCGTCGAACCGGTTGGAGGCGCTGAAGGGCGATCGATCTGGGCAATACAGCATTCGGATCAACGACCAGTGGCGGATCTGCTTCGTCTGGAAGGAAGGACACGCTTATGAAGTCGAAATCGTCGACTACCACTAAGAAAGTGGCGACGCGGAAATCGCATCCCAAGTTGATTCCGCCGATCCACCCAGGAGAAATCCTGCTCGAGGAGTTTCTGCGCCCGCTCGAGATCTCCCAATACCGGTTGGCGCTGGCGACCCGGGTCCCCCCACGCCGGATCAACGAGATCGTCCACGGAACGCGCGGGGTCTCGGCCGACACCGCATTGCGCCTAAGCGTGTTCTTTGGAACCACGCCGGAGTTCTGGATGAACCTGCAGGCTCAATACGATCTCGAACGTGCCAAAGACGAATCCCAGGCACGGATCGCCCGCGAGGTGAAGCCGTTCGCACGCGTGGCGTGATTCCCGGTCGGTGGCGGCGCTGTCGAGCCGGTTCCGTTCTCGGAACTGGCGACATGCCGGCTGTCAGCGACGCAATGTCGATGGATGAGGACGAAATTGAACAAAAGACATTTGCTCGATCACCTTCGAAGGGCGTCTAAGGCCCACTTGCTCGATCTTCTTGATCAGGCATTCGAGAGCATGAGCACGGCTGACAGGCATGCCGTCTTTGGCGAGACGATGAGATCCGCCAGGAAACAGGCCGTCGACGGCCCTGTGTTGCTCGGCGAAGTCGAGGCATTCTGTCGCGAGTCGCGCCAAGGCGCATTCTATGCGCCATTTTCCATGAATTCCAAGAACTACACGCACGTTCCTGAGGCGACCAGCCTGTGGTTCGACCGGTTGGGAGATTTCCTGGCGGATAGCGCCGAGTTGAGCAAGGCCGGCGGTCATGATCTCGCCGTGAAGTGTTTCGCGAAGCTCTACGAGATCATCGCAGAGATGGAGCAAGGCGACGAGATTGTGTTTGCGCACGAGTTCGGCACCTGGATGATTCCCGGCGGCGAGGGCACGTTCCTGAAGCAGTATTTGGCGTCACTCGCAGCGACGTGCGACGACGACTCGTTCGCCGTGGCGGCACTGCCTCTCGTCAAACGGGATAGCCGTGGCTCTTTCGTGGATCAAGTGTATGGCAACGCGAAGTCTGTCGCCACCAAGGGCCAGATGTCTGCGCTCGACAAGCAGATCAAGGCGCACAGGGTCAGGATGGCGTGACCATCATCGCCCAGAATGTCATCAAACGTGATGCCCGAGATGAACACGTCGGGTGTGGGGTCGACTGTGTAGCACAGGCCTCGGATCGCCGGTCCTCCGTGACAGATCGATGAATTGGTGGTGACGCATTTGAGTCCGGCGCAGACAGCATTCAAGCGGCAATGGCAATGCTTTCGGCAGCGGCCATGCGGTATAATTGCCTGCAGGAAGATTGCCTGACGATTGGGTGCCCGAGTTTGAGGAGGTGCTGCGATGGCGAGGAGTATGTCGATCGACTACCCGGACGAGTGGCCGGACTTTCTGCAATTGACGCCCCAGGAGTTTGAGTTCGAGGCCCGGATGGCCATGGCGGTGAAGCTATTCGAAATGAAACGGCTGTCGTCGGGCATGGCCGCGCGTCTTGTCGGAATCGATCGCGTTTCCTTCCTGATGCGCCTCCACGAGTTTGGAGTGCCAATGATCGACCACGACAGCGAAGACCTCGAGGCAGAGATCCGCAATGCCTGACACGGGGGACATCGTCATCAACACCGGGCCATTTCTGGCCTTTGCTGCCGCATGGCAGACGCTGTCGCCGCTTCAACAGATCTACAAGAAAGTCCTTGTGCCTCAGGAAGTCGTCGATGAGCTTCAGCGGGGAGGCAAGACCGGTTTTGGGTGCGCGGAATTCGCGGCGGCATCGTCGTGGCTCACGAAATGTCCCGCGCGCTCGAGGTTCGCCCCAATTCTGAAGGCCAGTCTCGACATCGGCGAGGCCAGCGTTGTCCAACTCGCTCTCGACGACAACGTGCCGACAGTGTGCATCGACGAGACCGTCGGCCGTCGCGTGGCCCGCCTCGCCGGTTTGCGCGTCACCGGCTCGATTGGTGTCCTTCTGAAGTTGGTCGGCCAGCCGGGCCTGCCTGATTTCTCTGTGGCGGTCGAGCGCATGCGGGCCCACGGGATCTGGATCAGTGACCGTGTGATCGAGGTTGCACTGAAAGAGGCCGCGCGAAAGAACTGATGCATGGGTGATCTCGACGAGTTCCAGAGCCGTCGGAGCGACAAAAGTACCCCGACGCTGTCGAAGGGTGCACATGGCGACCAAACGTGACATCGAGGCAGAGATTCTCGAGGGAATCCGCGAGATCGCACGCGGCGGCGGCCGGCGGTTCACCGTAGAGGCCCTCGGCAGCGTCAAGGCCATCCGCGAAAGGATGCGCCTGAGCCAGACCGCGTTCTCGGCCCTCCTGGGTGTTAGCCTCCGGACCCTGCAGGACTGGGAACAAGGTCGGCGTCGCCCGACCGGTGCGGCGCGATCGCTGCTGATGGTCGCGCAGTCACGACCTGATGTCTTGGAAGAAGTTCTTGCCACGCGACTGAGCAAGACTGCAAAGTCGGTCGTCTCTGACGGCCTGAGTCCTCGAACTCCGGCGTGACAGCCTCAATCACGACCGAGCAGATCTCGCAACGATCGAGCGCGGAGAGCAAGATCGCTCTCTTCCGCTCGCTGTTCCGAGGGCGCGAAGATGTATACCCTCGGCGGTTCGAAAACCAGAAGACCGGGGTGACCGGTTACTCTCCGGTGTGTGCCAACGAATGGGACCGGGCGTTGTGCGGCAAAGGGAAGCACGTGAAGTGCAGTCGATGCCCGAATCGACGGTTCCGACCGGTCACCGACGACGCCGTTTCGTGGCACCTCACCGGCGTCGATTCCCGCGGACTCCCTTTCGTCATGGGTTGCTACCCGATGCTCGAAGATGAGACGTGCTTCTTCTTGGCGGTGGATTTCGACAAGGGCAGTTGGCTCGAGGATGCCGGCGAGTTCATCGCAACCTGCCGCGCTCACGACCTGCCCGCAGTTCTGGAAAGGTCGCGTTCCGGTCACGGAGGCCATGTCTGGCTGTTTTTCGATGCGGCGGTGCCTGCCGCCGCGGCACGGAGGCTCGGATCATTTCTTCTGACGCAAACGCTCGAACGTCGGCCCGGGATCGGGCTTGATTCGTATGACCGATTCCTCCCAAACCAGGATACGCTGCCGGCGGGCGGCTTCGGGAACCTGATCGCACTGCCGCTTCAAGGGCTGGCTCGCAAGGACGGCAACAGCGTCTTCATCGACGGTTCCGGCAATCCATTTCAGGACCAGTGGCAATATCTGAGCGGCACACAACATGTTGCTCCTTCCTGGGTTGACCAGTTGGTGCGAGAGGCCGAGTTGCAACGAAGCGTTCTGCCGATTCGCATGGTTCCTCGCGATGAGGATGACGAGGCGCCGTGGAACTTGCTTCCGTCTCGGACGCGGGCCGAGAAACAGATCACAGACCCCCTTCCCAGTGCGCTCGAGATTGTCATTGCAGACCAGGTCTACATCCCCAAGGAAGGGTTGCCGCCGACCCTCGTGAACCGATTGATCAGGCTTGCCGCGTTCCAGAACCCGGAGTTCTACAAACATCAGGCCATGCGCGTCTCAACGCACGGAAATCCGCGGATCATTGGTTGTGCCGAGGATCACGAACTCCACATCGGGGTTCCCCGCGGGTGCCTCGATGACGTCCGCGATCTGTTTTCGACCTTGAACGTGACGATGAGCGTCCGAGACGAGCGTTTCAACGGCGATCCCATCGACCTACGGTTTCATGGAGAACTGCGGGACGATCAGAAACCGGCCGCGGTTGCCATGGCAGCCCACGACGCTGGAATCCTTGCGGCCACCACAGCGTTTGGCAAGACCGTTGTGGCGGCTTGGTTGATCGCGCAACGGGGCGTGAACAGCCTCGTCGTCGTGCATCGCAAACAGCTCATGGATCAGTGGGTCGAGCGCCTCGCCAGTTTCCTCGGCGTGGCGTCCAAGCAGATTGGCAGGGTCGGTTCCGGCAGGAAGAAACCGACGGGTCGCGTCGATGTGGCCATGATTCAGAGTCTCGTGCGGAAAAACGTCGTCAGCGATGTCGTTGGGCAATACGGTCACATCGTATTTGACGAGTGTCATCATCTGAGTGCGGAAAGCTTCGGGTTGGTGGCGAGGCGAGCAAAGGCCAGATACATCACGGGTCTGTCGGCCACGGTGACGCGAAAGGACGGGCAACACCCCCTTCTCTTCATGCAGTGTGGCCCTGTTCGATATCGGGTCGATGCCCGCGCACAGGCCTTGGAACGCCCATTCGCGCACACCGTCCACGTCCGGCCGACCGCGTTCCGATCGATCAACCAGCCGGATCCCGACAAGCGAATCGAATTCCATACGTTGTATGACGAGTTGCAGATTGATGGCTCGCGCAATAGGTTGATCGAAGACGATGTTCTTGCTGCCGTCGCAGAAGGTCGATCCCCGCTCGTGCTGACCGAACGGCAAGAGCACCTTGCCGAACTGGCGCGAAGGCTCGAAGGCAGAGTTCAGCACCTGATCGTCCTGCAGGGTGGCATGCGGCGCAGGGCGTTGAAAGAGGCATTGCAGCATCTGAAGGACATCCCGGAGTCAGAGCGACGCGTGGTGCTGGCGACCGGTCGGTTCATCGGTGAGGGTTTCGACGATGCGCGTCTCGACACTCTATTTCTCACTCTTCCGGTGTCGTGGCAGGGGACCATCGCCCAGTATGCGGGGCGATTGCATCGACTCAACGATCGCAAACAGGAGGTCCGAGTCTACGACTACGCCGACCTGAACGTCCCCATGCTATCCCGGATGTTCGATCGGCGGTGTCGCGGCTACGAGGCCATCGGCTACACCGTTCTCGTGCCGGCCAGCGCCGTTCCCGGTTGGCCGGCCGACGTCCTTCTGCCTGTCGATCCCGATTGGAAGCGGGACTATGCGGCGAGCGTGCGTCGCCTGGTTCTCGATGGCGTCGACATACCGCTGGCGAACCTCTTTGTCTGGGCCGCCCGCCGCGAGGCACAGGAGAGCGCATCGCAATGGCAATCGCAGGCCAAGAGTCTCGAATTGCGCGGGGACGAACCCAGGGCGCGCAGTGCCACCGAGGCGTTCCTCTACCGTCGGCTTGAAACCCTGCCCGAGACGCGGGGTCGGTTCCGGCTGAACGCTGTGTTGCCGATCCCGTTCGACGGACGTGGCTCGATGGAGGTCGATCTGTTCTGCGCCGATGCGCGCCTTGCCGTCGAGCTCGACGGCTCGCAACATCTGGCCGGCCCCGACGCCTGGCGAACCGATCGACGCAAGGATGTCCTGCTCCAGGAGCGGGGTCTCTTCGTGCTGCGGTTCCTCACCGAGGATGTCGCCAAGCGGCTCGATGATGTCCTCGATGTGATCCTTCGGGCCCTCGGTCATCAAGGGCGTGTTCGGGGAATCGAGAAACCGCGGGCGGAGTGATGTTGGTCGAGGGCGCGGGGAGAATCAGTGCCCCGCGGCAGGTTCCCGTCGCTTCTGCTTGATGAACGCCGCGAGCATCCGCAGTGCGTCGTTCACTGATTTCGAGTCGGGGAAAAACTCGGCGATCTCCGGATCAATGACGACGATGTTGGTCCCCTCCGCGTATTGCTTCGCGTACTTGCCGCGAACACCACCGGTGAAGTCGTATTCATCGCGCATTCCGTTCGCATCAGCCCTTTTTGGGGTTCGCTTCATAGGCCTTCCTTTCGTGGTTCGTCGCCGGGCGGGCACTGACAATTCGGGTGTGAGAGTTGCGCTCACAAAAGGAGACGACCAACAGCAGACCGCGGTTGGACTGTCCAAGGATCAACATGCGCACTTCGTCATCCGAGTGGTCCGGGTCCGGAATGGTCACGGAGAACACGTCGCCGAACACACTTGATGCCTCCTCAAACGTGACATGGTGCTTCTTGGTATTCGTCGACGCTTTTCTCGAGTCCCACTCGAAAATCATCATGATGACAATTGACCAATCTTGTGAAGAACGGGCTTGTTCAAGCGCATCTCCAGTAGCGTGACTTCATTTTCTACGATACCACGGGGCTACCTGGCGTGGAAATACTGATAATTGCAGCAATCGACGCGCGCATACGTGAGTGGGATCCGGCACGTTGGCTTTTGGGGGGCTCTCCCCAGTCCGTTCAATGCCGGATAGAATGAACCACACCGTCACGTGCGCCAACCATGCACGTGTGCAGCGCATGCAAGATCTGTTTTGCCAACTTCTCGCGGTCCTCTGTAAGCGTCAAAACAACCCCTTCTACCAAACTGTGAAGTGATCCGGCATGATGT
>CAZADH010000036.1:14415-30052 GCA_964483805.1 uncultured bacterium | reverse complement strand
GGCCGAGCAGCGCCGAGGTGAGGAGTTCGGTGTCGAGGATGTCGCCGTCGATGATCGTGACTTCGCCGGTATTGATGGCGACGCGGATCTCGATCTTCTCGGCGCCCGTGGCCTGGGCGTTGTGATGGCGCAGCGTGTCTTGCATCATCAGGGCGCACAACACCGCGTTGGTCGGGCTTTCGAAGGTCAGGAGAAATGCGTCGCCAATGGTCTTCACCAGAACGCCGCCGTAGCTGGCGACAATCGGTTTGAGCAATTCGTCGTGCTTGGCGCGCAGGCGCACGGCGAAGTCTCGGTCAGCGTGCGCCGTCCGCTCGGTGAAGCCCTTGATGTCGGTGAACACGATCGACAATACCCGAGAAGCCATGCGCAACCTCCTCTGACAGACGCTTCAAGGTAACTGCTTCCCGCGTCGGTCGCAACTCGGTCGGCGTGCTCCGGCCGCGTGTTCGGTAAGATTTTGGATGGCGCGATTCGGGTGGTGGCGGGGGGGCGGGCGAATTTGTTAAAAATGTAACAACTGTGCCCAGGCGTGTTCAGGAGGACGGGTTATGCCAACTGCCAAGACATCTTCGGCGTTTCGCCAGGCGTTTGCGCCGTGGCGTGCTTCGGTGCGCGTGTTGGCCGTGTTGTTGGCCTTTGCGTTGGCGGTTGGGCCGCTCATGGCCTCGGCAGCAGACAGCAAACCCAGTCTCTTCGATCGACTGAAAGCAAAAACCGAGGCCAAGATTGCCCAGTTCAAAGACCGCGACTGGTTGTTCAGCAAACTGGGCGGCAAGCTTGTCGGCCTGGTGTGCGGCAAAGCGGGCGGTCTCTTGGGGGCGGCGGTGGGGATCGCCGCGGGAGCCTTGGTTGGTGGTCCGCTCGCCATGGGCATCGGTGCGTTTCTCGGTTTCCGCGTCGGTGACATTCTCACCAAGGCCTTCACCCGCCCCTGGGGTGAGCTGATGGCCAGCAACTGGCGTGAAGGCAAGCAGTTCAAGCCTCTGGCTTCCTGGAAAGCCCTCGACAAGAAGGGCCTGATGTTCGAGGGCGCCTGTGCCGTCGCCGGCGATCTTTTCGGTGAACTGGTCGGCGTGTCGGTCGGCATGGCGCTGTTTGCCGGTGCGGGCACGTTGTCGATTCCGCTGATGGGAGCCGTGTCACTGGGTGTTGCCGGCGTGTGGTTGGGGACGAAACTCGGTCGTGGTCTGGGTCGCTGGATCGGTCGGCACGTGCCGGGATGGTTCGGCCGAGGGGCGAAGGCACCGCAGCCGATCTCCACTGCCAGCACCGCCGCGCCCGCAGTGACGCCGGCGCCGAGCGGTACCGTCATTGCGGTATCGACGCACCTGGAAACGCTGCAACAGCGCTACCAGAAAGCCTATGCCGATTACGTGGCGTTGGTGACCGACACCAATGCCACGCCGATGCAGCGCGAGAACGCTCTGGCGGTCTACAAACAGGCAGCGGAAGACTACCGCTCCGCACAAGCGGCCGGAGTGCGCTGACGATCGGCCCATTCCTCTCTTCCCATCTGATCGGGTCCGCCGGGTGGATGGGGCTCCAGGTCTCGAGATGGTCGGGTTTTTCTGGCAGGAAGATTACTGGGTGCGTCGGCAGCGACGCCAGTCACGTGTATTGAAGTAGTATTGAATACTCTGTATTGACGACGCCGGCCCCGGGCGGTTTGCCCGGGGCCGGCGCACATCCGCGGCATTGGCGGATGAACCAGCGCTCAGTCGTCAGCGGCGCACGACGATCCACTGGTCGGCGGTCTTCGACCGTTCCTCGACCGCCCGCTTGAACTCGGGATACTCTTCAGGGCTGAGCACCTGTCGGTCGCGGCGCACCTCATCGAAGAACAGCACGCGATCGACGAGGAAGCCGAAGCTCGAACGGTAGGTGTAACCGGGCATGCCCGCGAAGATGCTGTCGGGCAGCGCATGCAGGGTGAATCCCTTGGGCAGCTTGATCGACACCGTGTGTCGTTCGCAGGTCAATGTTGACCAGGCCATCGGAGTCTGCCGGCTCGGAATGCCGACACCCGCCGCCGAATAGGCGTTCTTGGCCACCGGGATGGGAATGGCGAGCAGGTCGTTGCCGCTGCGGATGGCGTACTCCGGCACCGTGAAGTCATACACCGCCGAGAGCGGCAGGGTGACATCGTGCAGGTTGACGATCTCGAAGTTGCCCAGCACCGCACCCGGGAACTCATCATGCAGGCTTTGCTCCATGAGTTTGCGGATATGCTCGGCGCGCAACTGCTTGAGGCCACGCCACGCCGATTCGTCTTCACCGCGCATGCGGATCGTTCGCTGCACCGTCAGTGTCCCGTCGAGGCCGATCTCGCACTTGTCGGTGGTCGTGGATCCCTGGGTTTCGGGGGCGGCCAACGGCACGTTCAAGCGCTCGCCGGTAGGCAAACGCACGCCCTGAGCACCTTGCACGAGAGCGGCCTGCACGTTCGGACTCTGCAACTCGTTCGTCGGCAGGTTGAGGCGCATTGCGTCGGTGGCGTCGGGGATCTCGACCGCGAGCACCGACGTCTGGCCGAAATACGGGGTGCCGGTGGCAAGATGGCCGGTGCGCCAGGGGCGCAACCACACGAGGTTATGCGGCACGCCGGCGCGCAACAACAGGCAGTGATACAGGAAGTTCTTGTCGAGCAGGTTGCCCTGGCGCTGTTGCAGAACCAGGGCCGGGTCGCGCGGTTCGTGCGAGAAGTCGCCCGGGGCAACCCCGACGTAGGAGATCTCGCGCGCGACGAAACCGAACAGCGCGCGGGCCTTGGCCAGGGGTTCGGTGGCGTTGCCGATGGCGCGGGTGCAGGCTTCCTGCACCGCCGGTGTGTCGAGTGCCTTCGAGGCGATCGGGGCGACGCGGGCCGCATAGTCGCCGATGAGTTCGGCCCACGACGAAGGCACGCTGACATTGACGCGGGTGACGAATTGCGACAACGGCGCCATGCCGGGTTCGCCGAGGATCGACGGCGTGTCGGTTGCGGTGAACACATGGACCACCTTGCCATCTTCCTCGCGCTGTTCATGCAGAATCGGGGCGCCACGTTCGCTGATCTCGACGCTGAGCGGCACATCCTTGGGAGCCTTGACGATCAGGCGGGCCAGCTTCTTGGGCTCGGTGCCGCGGAAACTCATCTCGAACCCGAACGGTTTGAACGGATCGCCCTTGATGCGCGAAATGCGGTGGCACCGATCGACGATGGTGCCGACGTTGACCTCGGGAATCGCGTATTTGACCGTGTGTTGCCGCTGATACTGCGGGGTGGCGTAGAAATCGGCCTCGTCGGCGATGGTGCGGTCGGCGACGTAGCGGACCGACCCGGAACCAACACCGTCTTTCGCCGGTGTGATCGAGCGGCCCCACAGGATTGCCTGCGTGTCGAGGTCGGGAAAATAGCCATACGATGTATTTGCGTTCTCACGGGCCTTTTCTTTGAGAACCGCGAAGATATGTCGCGTCGTGCGGGTCCAGGTGTCACGCCCGGTCAACTCGATGACGAACTCGTCGAGAATATCGACGCGGGCGGCCTGCGGATACTCCTTCGCCGTGGGCGGACTCTTCAGCGCGGCGACAATGAGCGGATCCTTGATCGACTCGATCGTGTCTTCACCCGGGATGGCGCGAAACGACTCGAACTCGACCTTGACCACCTGCGAGACCAACCAGGTCGTCGTCGATCCGTTGCGCACCAGTTCGATGCGCTCGGCGTCGGCGCGGGTGAGGGTGCCGAACAACTCGTCGCCGTTGTTCAGGGTCACCACATCGGCCGACGCGGGGGCGCACCCACCGGCGAGGATGAGGGCGGCGAGAAACAGGGTGGCCACGAGAGTGCTGTGACCGGGTCGGGCAGTGCGCATCGTGCGGATCATCGGGCGTCTCCCTTCGTCAGTGCGTCAGCCAGTGGGCGGGTCAGGAAGATGCGCTCGCGGGCGAAACGTTTGATCTTGTCGACGTCCTGCTTGAACTTGGCGTAGTCGCTCAACGGGATCTGCTTGGCCAGGCGTTTGAAACAGGTCAGATACTTGATCGCGTGGTCGCCGGCGCGCTCGATGCGGCCTTTGAAGGAGAAATACTTTGTATTGATCTCGAGCGGGTCCGGCAGGCTGCGGATCTTGAACTCCGGCGCCAGGGTCAGCGTGCCGTCCTGCTGGTCCATCTCGAGGGCATCGTAGTAGATCGGATAGGTGCGGGAGGCCAGGCCCGCCTCGGGGAAATCGAGGGTGTCGAGCAGGCCGGGAATCTTGAACACCGCCAGGTCGGCGATGTCGCGCGTGTAGTTGGGAATCACGTAGGAGAACGCGTACGAGTAGGGCAGTTCGACGTCTTCGAGGTTCTCGATCTCGAGACCGGTCAAGCGCCCTCCCTGGCCATACGAATTGATGCGGTTGCTCAGCATCTTTTCGCGCTCGGCCGGTTTCAGATTCTTCATCGAGGCGCGGGACCCAGCCTCGACTTCCCCCGCATACTGTTTCTCGGAGCGCACCGTGATCGTGCCGTCGAGAGCCAGAGACAGGCTCGAGATCAAGCGGTGCTTGTTCATTTCGGGTGGTTGCAGCGGCGCCATGTCGAAGCTGCGGTCGAACGGATCGAGCACGTAGCGCCCCTGATCGCATGTCGCCAGCGACGGATAGCGGAAATCGTAGCCCGTCGAGTCGAGGTAGAACTTCTTGCCGTCTTTGCCGGTCACGCGGCTGATCGAGTGGGTGATGCTCAAATTGGGGATCCGCGGCGACATGTCGTGGCTCGAGACGTTGATCAACAACGGGCCGTTCTTGATGCCCACGACATTGAGCATGGCCGACATGACCAGTGCCTTGTCGACGCAGCAGCCGATCTGCTTCTTGATCGTCTCCATGGCCGGATAGCTGCCGTAGATCGTGGCATAGTCGTCTTTAATGATGACGTAGCGGATGTTTTTCTGGATCCAGTGGTAGATCTTGGCAATCTTCTCGTCGTCGGTCTTCAGGCCGGCGACGATCTTGTTCACCAGTTCGGTCAATTCGGGGGTCGGCGTGGTGTTGGCCTTCCAGTAGACGTTGATCCAGTCGTGGATCTTGTCCCAGCCTTCGAACAGCGCGCACTGCACATACGGCAGGGCGTCAGCGCCCCGCGGCTGACAGGGCTCCTCGATGTGCGGGGCCACCTCCTGTTTTTCCCAGGTGTAGCGATGGAAACCGAATTCGCTCGACTCCTTGGGAGTGTCGGAGCCTTTGGCGAAGTTGCGTGCCTCCCAGAACAGCTTCTTGTCGGTGGGCACATCGACGATCAGGCGGCTGTTGAACACCGGGTCGGGCGACTGAAAGTAGTTGACGGGAAAGAAGAACTCGCGGTTGAACGGGTTGTAGGTCTCATGTTCGATGATGACGTCGATGATCGAGCCCACTTCGACCCTCGGAATGCGCAGACTCGCGGTCATAAAGTTGATGAACATGCCCGGTGAGGTCTGGGGTTTGGTGATCTTGAGCTTGGCAAGATCGGCGTCATACACTGTGCCATCTTTGTGAATACAACGTGCGCGAACGATCTTGATGCGCTCACGTCCTTCCTTGAACCCGAAAGTCTGGCCGGCCCGGCGCAGATGATCCTCTTTCATGATCAGTTCCGTGATGTGGTAGCGCGTAACCCAGGTGCCGTCCGGTCGGTAGGTCCAGTGGTTGTCGTCGCGCAAGGTGATGCCGCCCGCATCGGGATAGCGGGAACGAAACGCTGCGGCTTGCGAGGCGAGGTCCAGAACGGCCTGGGCTTCGGTCGCGACCGCCGCCTCGCTGCCCGACCCCTCACCGGAACCCGAACTGTCGGCGATGCCAAAGAGGATCTTACGCACCTCGGTAGCGACGAGCGGCGCGCGATCGGCCACCGTCAACTTGCCGTCGGCCCAGGTGAACGGGCCGGTGATCCGCTCGCCCGACGTCAGTTCGACGATGCTCAGTGCCGACACCGATGTCGGTGCGGCCGCGATCAGTGCGATCAGCACAAGCAAAACCATACGCAATCTGTTCATGGTTACCTCCCGTGGGTTCCAGGAATATCGCACGACCGCAGCCGTGAAGACAAGCGGCAGCGCGACCGTTCGCGGTCTGTCAGGCAAGAGTTGGTGTGTCATGAAAACGGGGCCGGTCCGAGTGGACCGGCCCCGCGAACGGCTAACGGAGAAAAACGAGCGTCAGTTGACCGCTTTGGCGTCGGTCACCACGGCCTCACCAGTGGGTTCCTGCAGGATTTCGTAGGTCTTGCCGCAGAGTTCCCATTGCGCGGGCGGGGCACCCCAACCGCCGCTGCTCTTGGTGCGGAGCAACTCGAACCAGACCTTGCTCACTTCGAACTTGCGATTGGTCTTGGTGGTGATGCTCTTGACCAACTGGAAGCTGATCTCGGCGCAGATCATCGGCTGACCGTTCACGTTCATGGTGAACTCTTTGCCGACATTGAGATTCTTGATGACGCCGCTGGTCAACAGGCCCTGGAAAATGCCGAGCAGGTCGATGTTGATGGTCAGTTTCGCATTGAAGGTCGAGGTGATCGTCTGCTCTTCGTTCTGCCAACTGAAACCCTTGGCTTCGCGGTCGATTTCGCGGCCCTTGCGATACTTGTAACCGGGTTCGGTGTAGCCGTAGCCGGGGAAGTATTCGCGGAACTCAGCGGCCGACAGACCCGAGCCAAATTCGGCTTCGGTCTGGAAACGCAGCGGCTGCAACGCATCGTAGAAAGCCATGCGGGCAGCGGGATCGAGTTCTTTGTAGATCTGGCTGATGACTTCGATCGGCTCACGGTCTTTTTCGGACAAGCAGGTGAGCAAACCGCGGGACAACTCGGCGGAATTCTTGGCGAAAATCTCGGCTACCTTCTGGTAATTGGCATCGTGGGCCGGACTCGGATCATAGGCAGCCGCATAAAGGGCATTCGCCACGACCCAATGCATGTGGACCACCCGGAAAGCCATCGTCGTGAACCGCTGGGCCTTCTCGCTCGGGGCACCAAAAACCGGCATCAACAACAAACCAAACAGGATCGAAAGAACCATTACGCGCTTCTGCATACTCTTCTCCTACCTTCTAAGGTTCTGCTATCAGCTTAACAGGCATTAGAGTATCCCTCAAGGTGCAATCGGCAATCGGGCGCGATATCGCGAAGATGCCTTTGCATGCTGGGTTCCCTGCGATGGTGGGGCAACCTTGTTACACAAAATATGTGTTGTCGGCAGCATGCACGACCGCCATGTCTAGACCACGGCTTCCCAGGGTACGGGGATGACGAGACGCAGCATTCGCCGTCCCTTGGCGGTGGTGCCTTGGCGGATGCGGACCTCGCGATGAATGGCACGCAGACGGCGGCGCAACCGCTGCAAAGTGCTCTTGATCGCACTTTCGTCGCACTCCGGGTCGAACGATGTACCCCATACCGTGCGGAACAACGCTTCCAGGTCGATGGCGTCCGGACAACTCTGCAGGAGTTGCACGAGCACCTGGTGCGGCAGCGAGTTCGGGCGGATCGAGGCGCAACTGGCGCCGATGCGAATGACGCCGGAGGGGCCGTCGAAGACGAACTTTCCCGAAGATGAGGCTTGGGCGGCCCAGGTCGGATAATCGTCGCGGTGAATCACCTCGATGCTTCCCGGCCGCAGATGATTATAGAACTCGGCGGCCCGGGAGCTTTTCTGGCGCAGGGTACGCACCATCTTGCCGAACCCGGGAACGCTCGAGCGCATGAGGGCAAGTGTCGGCGGCGGGGTGCGGTTGAGTTGATCGAGAACGAAGCGCAGTTCATCGCCGTGCCCGGTGGCGGTCAGGGGCGCCGCATAGAACGGCCAGAACGGGTCGAATGCATGACAGGCCATGTACTCGCGCAATCCCGTGCGGTACTTTTCGAGTACCTCGGGCCGGCGATCGACGGCGGCGAGAATACAGCGCAAACGCCAGAGATTGAGATCCCGCGGCACCGTTTCGGTCAGGCGCTCGGCCTCGTGCAGCGTCTCGATGCCCACCCGGGCATTGCCCGACGCGACCTGGGCGAGCCCCAGGTAGGTCAGGGCCAGGCCGAGTTCGCGGTTCGACGCCCGCAGCGCGCGCATTCGTTCGATGCTGGTCTGCAGCCGCTCGCAGGCGTGTTTGGGCTGCCCGAGAATCAGGTCGGTCATCGCCTTGAGCAAGAGCACCTGCAGGCCGGTGCGGGGTTTGGTCTCATGCAGGTCGTTGTCGCGGATGCGTCGCCACCACGTCAATGCGTTCGCGTGCGAGCCAAGCAGTTCGTACGTGTAAGCAATGAAGGCGATCGCCTCGGCGTTGTCGAGGTCGGTGCCCATGCCCTGGCGGGCGCGGAAACCCTGTTGAAAGCAGGTCATTGCCTTGGTGTAATGCCCCTGCAGCAGCCTGATCATACCCAGTTGGACCAGGGCATTGGACTCCTGGAATCGCCGTTTGTCGTTGTGAAACAGGGTGCAGGCGCGCGAGAGAAACCGGTCGGATTGGCGAAGACGGCCGATGTAGCTGTCGATCAGACCCAGGTTGTGCAGTAGCGAAGCGCGGGCCCGGGTGTTGGCCGCCGAGCCATGAAACAGGGCGAGACTGCGGAGGTAGTGGTGTTTCGCGTCGGTGGTCTGGCCGAGGGCGAAATACAGGTTGCCCATGGCGGCCGCCACCATGCCTTGCCGCGGGCGGTCTCGCGCCTCTTCGAAACAGGCCTGCGCCACGTAGTATTCGGCGAGCGCTTCGTCGGTGCGGCGCATCGAGGCGAGCAGCATGCCCATGGCGTGATGCAGGTCGCCGCTGGCGAGCGGGGCGACCGTCTCGCGTTCGTGGCGGGCAATGGCCTGTTCGAGCACGGTGCGGGCCAGTTCGGGCTTGCCGGCAGCCGCGTGAATACGATGTAAGATAATTGACGTATAGTGGGGCATGTTGTGGCCCCGGGCGGCGAGCGTCTCGATGGTCTCGCGCAGCATCCGATGGTGGCCGGCATCGAACAGCTCGAGGGCGCAGCGGTTCGCGGCTTCCAGCGCCTCCTTTTCGAGTCCGGCGACCATGGCCAGTTCGATGGCGTGGGCCAGTCGGTCGGGGCGCGGCGAGTTCAGATGGTGCTTGATCCAGGGCAGGATGCGCGGGACGAGCGCCTGCCAGCGCGCGGTGTGACGGTCGAGCCAGCGGTGGAACGCCTCGGGATACCGGCGCACGGAACCTTCGGCCGGGCGGGGTCCGGGGAGGTGTTCGGTGAACAGATCGGCCAGTTGTTCGTCGGAGAAATCGCGGTCGAGATGCGTGGTGAAGAAACCATCGAGCAGGCTTTCCCATTCGGCTTCGGTCAGCGTGGGACGCAGCGGCAAACGGTGCGTCACCAGCAACAGTTGCGCGAACGGCGGATACGCCCGCAGCGCCATCCACTCGCGGGTTTCGCTGTCGCATCCCGACGGCGGTGCCGGTGGTATCCAGTTGGCCAGTGTGGCCGGAACCTTCAGGTGCAGGCGCGACTCCCAGGTCAGGTCGGTGGTTTTCTCGCGCGCGTCGAGCAACACAGGGGTACGGGTCAGGCGCTGCGCCAGATCGTTGGGCAGAGGCGCCCGGCCGGCCAGGGTGGCGAGGCAGAGGATGCGTTTGAACACTGTGTCTGAAGTATCTTCCGCCAGTGCGAACAGCGTTTCGCAACGGTATGGGAGAACCGCGAACAGTGTGGCCAGTTCGGGCAGACCGGGCGCATACTCGAGATCGAGAACCAGGTCGATGAGCGTCTTCTCGAGCGTCGACACCGGAAACTCGAGCTTGTCGGCGGTCAGAGTTTGCATCGGACCCAATCGCTCGGCCTTGTGGTAGACAAACTGAACCGGCCAGCCTTCGATCTCGCGGTGGCGGCGCCGGGTTCCGCACACGATGGTGATGCGGTCAGGCGGCGTTGGCGAAAGGCCGAGCAGGTAGAGCGCGGTGCAATGCGACAGATAACCGCCATCGGCGAGGATGGTTGTCAGGGCCGGCAGCAGGTTCCCAAACGGGATGTTCGAGGGTACCGGAGCAGTGCCGTTCGCGCCTTTCTCGGTGGCAGGCGCCACCAGCGGTCGCCGACCGCCCTTGCTGCGACTGCCGGTTCCGGACGCCGTGCGTTGCGGCAGGCGCGAGCGACCCGTGGTCCGACCACGGGGTGCCACCGCGGTGCGTGTTGGTCTCGTTTTTCGTCCAGACGGCATATCCGGTCCTCATGTTACTCCATCTTCCCCCGGCAGGGTCAATTCGAGTGAAGGAGGTACGGGGGCGAACTGCATATTTTCTGTAACACCGGCACAGGTGACCACTGGGGTGATTGCCGAGAAATCGTTGTGTGGAGCGCCTTTGCTGGGGTCTGGCTGAATGGTGAGTGCTGAACC
This sequence comes from uncultured bacterium, assembly GCA_964483805.1. Classification (GTDB taxonomy): domain Bacteria; phylum Muiribacteriota; class Ozemobacteria; order Ozemobacterales; family Ozemobacteraceae; genus CAZADH01. The sequence goes on along the minus strand of CAZADH010000036.1, from coordinate 19,707 downwards.
TTGTGTTGGACCCCGGTTTTTCCGCATCATCTATATATATGCAACAACACGCGCATCAGTCATTGTTCATCGTTGCTTTGTTCGTCGGCGTCCTTTGCGTCTGCACGGGCGCGGCCTGGGCCGTGCCGATTCAGGCGGGGCCGTACGTGGTCGACGCCGACGTGCGCAATTCAGCCAACATGCTGGTGCCGAATGTGAAGCCGCACGCGCGTGTCGTGGGCAACCAGATCGTGGTCACCGCTTCGGCGCTGGGCTTTGACAAAGGCGAGGCGCGTGTTCCGGTGGCCAGCAACTCCTATTACTACAAGTGTGATGTGTATCTCGGAGACGGCAACCGCGAGCTCGTCGCTGTCGACCAGAACCGGCGCAAGCTGACCAGCGTCTATTTCCGCCGCGATCAGTTCGGTTTCAAACCCGACGAATTCGGTATCACCGCATTCATTCCGGTGGTTGACTGGCCAAATCCCGGCGAGAAACGGGTCAACGTGTTTGATCCGACCGGGTTCTTCGGTTGGTCGGTGCCGCTGGCGCGTTCGGCGCAGCACGAGGTGGTTGACGGATTCTATCGGGTGCGTTTGGCCATCAGTCGCAAGGCGCATGGGCTGTCGGGTTCGATGCTGGTGGTCATGTTCGACAATCGGAAACCGGCCGAGTCGGTGTCCGATGAGCAGGCGGCCACGATGCTGGCCGAACTGGCGCGGCTCGAGTTGGCTGTTGCCGCCAATCCCGCCGGTTTCGAACCCGGCGTTGTCGGTGAGGCCACACTGCAGGCGGCGTCACAGATTCGGCCTGAGTTCCTGCAGGGCCGTGAGCTTCCGGGGTGCATGAAGGCGTATGTCGCGCAACGCGCGACGTTCGAGGCGCTGCACGATCCCGCGGCTCTGAGGCGCTGAAGCGGCGTTTCGCCGTCTCCGGTTATCGTCTCGCTACAACACCCACCGGTTCTATCTGCCGGTGGGTGTCGCGTTTTCGGCGCGCGCCAGCAGGTTCGCGATGTCGAGAATGAGTGCCATTGAGCCATCGCCGAGCACGGTGGTGCCGGAAAAGGCATCGACATCGCGGTAGAGACGACCGAGGTTTTTCACCACGGTTTGGTTTTCACCGATGACGTGGTCGACGACAAACCCGACCCGCGTTGCGCCCACGCGACAGACGACGACCTGCTCGAGATTGGGCTGCGGATCGTCGATGGCAAAGCACTCGCGCAGGCGATAGTACGGGACGGGGTCACCGCGGAGGTTGATCAGGTTGCGGCCGTTGACGTGCGAGCGTGCGTCGTTGGTCAGTTGCACGATCTCGCGCACCGCGGCCAGTGGAAAGATGAAATGCTGGTTGCCGCTCTTGGCCAGCAATCCTTCGATGATGGCCATCGTCAGGGGCAGTTTCAAGGTGAACACCGAGCCTGCGCCCAGCGTGCTGTCGATGTCGATCGAGCCGCGGAGGGCCTGAATGGCTCGTTTGACCACGTCCATGCCGGTGCCGCGCCCGGAAACGTTCGAGACCTTCTCGGCGGTTGAAAACCCGGGCAGAAAAATGAGATTGTAGGTCTCGGCCAGGGTCAGTTGGGCGTCGGGGGCAATCAGTTTCTTCTCGATCGCTTTGCGCCTCAGTTTCTCGGGGTCGATACCGCCGCCGTCGTCGATGATGCGCAGCAGCACCATGCCGCCGGCATGTTCGACCGTGAGCCGAATGGTGCCCTGCTCGGGCTTGCCTGCGGCTGCGCGGATTTCAGGTGTCTCGATGCCGTGATCGACCGAATTGCGCAGCAGATGCACGAGCGGATCGTTCAGTTTTTCGATGGTCGCCTTGTCGAGTTCGGTTTCATCTCCCTCGGTGATGAGTTCGATCTTCTTGCCCAGATCGCGAGCGAGGTCGCGCAACATGCGACTGAACTTGAAGAAAGTGATACCGATCGGCTCCATGCGAATGCGCATGGTGCCGCTGCGCAGGCGGCTGCTGAGGCGATCGAGTTCTTCGCCGAGGAACATCATCTCGGGGTCTTGCAGGATATGGGCGCGTTGGGAGAGGCGGGCCTGCTCGGTGACCAGTTCGCCGATCATGTTGACCAGTTCGTTGAGCCGGTTGATGGCGACGCGCATGAAAGCCATGGGTTCCTCGGTCTCGCTCTTGCGGCGTGCCCGGAGGGGTGCGGTGCCGGCGGGGGGCGCCCCGGGGGTCGTTGCGGCGCCCGCGCTTTTGTTGACGTCTTGATGGCGCAGGGCGAGGTGGAGTTCGTCGGGTGTCAGATCACCCCGGTCGACGAGGATCTCGCCCACCCGGCGTTCGGGCCGACTCGGGTCGGTGCCTTCGCCGGCGTCGACGAGGGTCAGGGTCAGTCTGCCCATGTTCTCTGCAATACAGAAGACATCGCGGATAGTGTTGACCTCGTGGGTCGTGCTGAGCAGCACCTCCCAGGTCAGCGTCGCGGCGTCGGGCAAAGGTTCGCTGGCGACCGTGGTCATTCCCAGTCGGTCGAGCTCCTTGATCAGATCGCCGAAAGCCAGTCCGGAGGCGGCGAATGACGGTTCTGCCGCGAAGTGGATGCGCCACGTGGCCGGCGGCACTCTGTCGTCGCGGGCGGCGTCACTGCGAGGCTTGTCAGCGGGTGACAGCGTTGGTGGGGTTGGCCCGTCGATGGCCAGGCCGGCCGCCGTGCAGGCCTCTTTGAGTCGGTTCACGAGGCGCAGCGGGGCTTCCATGGACTGGAAAAGGGCCATGGGATCCATGTTCATCATGGCCGTCGGATCGTCGGCCTCGGCGATCATTTTGGGAAAATGCTCCAGGGCCTCGTCGGTGATGGCCAGGATCTCCGGCGGAGTGCTCTTATTATATTGCAAAAGTGCATAAAAGGTATTGACAAAATTGCGGATAAACTCGACCAGGTCGGCGCCGAGGATGGCGACGGCATCGCGCACCTCGAGCAGATGTTCCAGGGCCTGCCGGCGTGTCGGCATCGAGGCGCCGTCGGCGCGAAGCCAGGCGACAGCGTCGCGCGTCGCGGCCAGACCTTGCGTTGCCCGCGCCTTCGCCTCGGCCTTGCGACCACCACTCTGGGCGGTGGCGAGTTCCTGCAGGGCGGCCAGGATGCGCAGACTTTCGTCGGCATCACCCGGTTCGCCGTTGACCTCGGCCTCGATCAGGCGGCGGATCTGGTCGCGGGCGGCGAGCGCGAGATTGCCCAGCTCGGGACTGTGCGAGATCTGGCCCTTGCGCACGAGATCGAACACGGTCTCGACTTCGTGGGTGAAGGCGACGAGTTCGGCGAAGCCGACCACGGTGCTGTTGCCCTTGATGGTGTGCAACGCGCGAAACACCCGTTCGACCAGGTCACGGTTGTCGGGCTGTTCTTCGAGCTCGAGCAGCGCGCTTTCGAGTTCGTCGAGCAGTTCGCCGACTTCGATCTGGAAGGTTTCGCTCAGATCTGACATGGTCAGTTCTGGTCGCGGCCCGTGTCGAGCAGGCCGGCCAGGCGGGTTGGATTGAGGACCAGGGCGACGTTGCCGTCGCCGAGGATGGCACCGCCGGAAAACCAGGTGGCCTGGGCCAGCACCCGCCCGAGTGGTTTGATCACGGTTTGCAGGTCACCGACGACACGGTCGACCGTGAAGCCCAGTCGGCGACGGTTGACCATGGCGACCACCACCTGCTCGATCGGCGGTCGTTCGCCAGTCACTCCGAACAGTTGGCGCAGATCGAGATACGGCACGAGGTCGCCGCGAACGCGGACCAGGGGGCGGCCATGGGTCTGGCGGCGATCGGTTGCCGTCAGCTCGAGGCACTCGACCACGGCGCCCAATGGCAATACAAAGTAACGCTCTCCGATCGTGACCAGCAAGCCGTCGAAAATCGCGAGATTGAGCGGCAGTTCGAGGTCGAAGCACAGGCCGGCACCGGGGTGATTGGAGATCTCGATCGTGCCGCGGATATTGTCGATGTATTGCTTCGCTTTGGCCAGTCCGTCGTCAGCGGTTTCTCCGCTGATGCCGGGGGCGAACAGCAGGTCGAGAACGTCTTCGGCGGTGAGTTGTGCCTGGGCGCCGACGAGCCCGAGTGTCTCGGCCCGGCTGCGCAAGTCGACGGGGTCGACGCCGCGCCCATCGCTGGCGATCTGCACCCGCACCTTGTCGCCATGCCGGGCGGCCGTCAAACGGATGGTGCCGCGCCCGGGTTTTCCATGGGTTTCGCGCTCGTCGCTGCCTTCGAGGTCGTGTAGGACGCAATGGCGGATCAGTTTGGCGATGGGCATATCGAGTCGTTCGATCACTGTTTTGTCGAGTTCGGTGGTGCCGCCCTCGCTGAGCAGCTCGACATCACGCCCGGTTTCGCGGCCAAGATCGCGCACGAGGCGGCGGAAGCGGTTGAACAGCGTGCCGATGGGCAGCATGCGAATGTTCAGCGCGCTGTCGCGCAACCCGTCGGTGAGGCGCTGCAATCCCTGGGCGACGGTGATCGCCTCGGCATCGCGGCGGGTGATGGCCACCTGAGTCAGGCGGGTCTGCAACGAAACGAGTTCCCCGATCAGGTTGACGAGGTTGTCGAGTTGCTCGGCGGCGACGCGAATGCTCGCCGCTGTGTCGGCAGCGGTCCGTTCCTTGCGCACCTTGGCCAGATGTTGCTGCTCGCTGAGCGCGGCTTCGACCTTGGCGGGTTCGACCAGGCCACTCGTGGCGAGGATCTGACCGATCAACGATGGACTTGCGGGCGGCGAAGGGGGAGCCGCCTCGGGCTCGGCGCGCGCGGCATCGGCCGGGGGCGTCAAGCGATCGAGCCACTCCTGGAGGGTGGCATACATGGCACGGGACTCGTTGCTCGCCTCGGCCGTCGGTTGCGCCTCAGTCGGGACATGGCGGAGCCGGGCCCGCACCTCGTCGATCGCCGCCAGGATCAGATCGATGTGTTCAGCGGCAAGGCCGATCTGGCCGCGCCGACCGGCATCGGCGACGCGCTCGACCAGGTGCAGGTCGGCTGCGACGTCGTCGAAGAGAAACATCCGGGCGGCATTGACCACCGTATGCAGCGTGCGAATGAGCCGGACCAGGGTCTGGCCGTCGCCCGGTTTGCCGCTCAATTCGACGGCAATCGACTCGCCGTCGCTGAGAAGTTCATGGGCCTCGGGGATGAAGGCCTCTCGGTATCGCGCGATATCCATAGGTTACCCACAAGATACTACAACAGCCACCGAAAAATCTCTGGCTCGACGGGTCACTGGTGGCTCATGAATTGAGCCCGCGGGCCGTGGTCCGGTATTTCTGCGGGCGATTGGTCAGGCATCCCGTGAAAAATGCCGATGGG
>CAZADH010000036.1:0-14405 GCA_964483805.1 uncultured bacterium | reverse complement strand
GGTATCGTGGAACCTCGTCTTGAGAAAGGAGTAGCGAGTATGGAGATGTTTGGTTTCACGATGGGCAAGATGGAGCGCAATACCAGGAGGCCGGCGCGTCGGCCCCGGCCGGCGGCCTTCCCGTCGCGGTTTCTCGATCCCGCGACCCTGCCGGATGACCCGACCGAGCGGGGGCTGATGCTGACCTCCCTGGCGGCCTGAATGGGCGCGCTCTTTCGTCAGGAACGCCGGTCAGAACCGGGTTTCCCGCTCGATCGTCGCAGTCGGGAAGGACGGTGACATTACCATGGAACCCAAGGAACTGACCGGCGTTATCCTGACCCATCCGGATCTTGGCCTGCACGACGCCGCCACCCATCCGGATCGGCCGAATCGCGTCACCCAGATTACCGATCGCCTGATGCTCGATGGTCTCTGGGTGAATGATGTGGTGGTCGAGGCCGACATCGCCCCCCTCAAGCGGCTCAAAGATGTGCATGACGAAGACTACCTCAACGATCTGCACCGTCGGTGCACCCATGGGGTGACCTGGCTCGACCCCCGCACTCCTGTGATGGAGAAGTCGTTCGACATCGCGCGCATTGGTGCGGGTGGGGTGCTCGATGCCATCGACCTGATCATGGCCGATGAGGCGGCGAATGCGTTCTGTCTCACGGCAATGCCCGGTCATCTGGCGCATCCCGACAAGTTCGTGGGTGGGTGTCTGATCAACTACGCGGCGGTTGGAGCCCATTACCTGACGAAGAAATACCAGCTCGGCCGTGTTGCCGTCGTTCACTTCGGCGTCGAACACGCCCTGGGCACAGAGTCGATCTTCCTCAAACGCAAAGACGTATTGACATTGTCTTGCCATGAATACCCGGCATTTCCCGGTACCGGGCATTATTCAGATGACGGCAAGCCCCCGGCCCTCGGATTCGCGGTCAATGTTCCCGTTCCCTCGGGGTACGGTGATCGCGAATTGCGCCTCGCCGTGGGCGAGGTCATCGTTCCGGTCTTGAGCCAGTTCGAGCCCGAGTTCCTGATCCTCTCGTGGGGTTTCGACGGGCTGCGCCAGGATCCGAGCGGGCATCTGCGCATGACTCCGTTTGGTTACATCGAGATGCTGGCCAAGATCCTCGCGGTCGCGCGCAAGAGCTGCCCCGGGCGGGTCGTCTCGATCCTGCAGGCGGGCACCCCATCACCGGAGCTGGCCACCTGTGTTTCGCAGCACGTTAATCTCTTGCTCAACAATCGGGTCGCTGATGTCGATAGAGGGGAAAAGGATGAACTCGTTTCGTATTCGGATTGGTACACGTACGCCAAGGTGTTGAAGGGCCATTTGCGTAAATACTGGCGGCTCTGAGCACCATCGGGAGCCCAGGGACGGGCAACCGGAACGTGTGGCAAATCAAGGGATGAAGCGAAGGCGCAAGCCTTCTGCATACTGTCGTGTCGGAGGTCAACATGCTGCTGCCGTTGAGATCAGGGCGGGTGAAGGATGCCGTGATGGCCATCTTCCTCTCGCTGGCCATGAGCGTTGCGCCATTGCCGGCCTCGGCCCAGGAGTACGAAGAGGCTCCCGCGGCCGAACAGGCCATGGTCGCCGAAACGCCGACCCCCTCGGTCACGGCGGGAAAGGTGACCTATGAGGGATTGACGTCGGCTCCGCCCCAGGTGGGTGCGGGGGCCGGCCACGCGGCGAACGGCCGGGCATCGGCCCGCGCGCCCGCGAAGGCTGCGCCGGCGAAGGGCAAGGTGGCGATCACCACGGCCGACATCGGTTCGGTTGGGCGATCGGCCAAGGCCAAAAAACCCAAGAAGAGCAAGGCCGCCAAGGCCACCCCGGTCGATGCCAGTTCGACCGAGGCACCGCCGATTGCGGCTGCCGCACCGGTCGACGCACTTGCCGCTGAAGCGGGCGCGAAGAATGGTGATCACGTCGCGCTGTCGGGCGGGTCCGCCGAGGCCGATCGTGTCGATGCCGATGCCGGCTACTACGGTCAAACGGGTGGTTCCTACGTGGTTCAACGTGGGGATACCATGGCCAAGGTGTCGGCGAAAGTGTTGGGCAGTTCGAAGCGCTGGCGTGAGATTGCGCGGGCGAATCCGAACATCAACCCGAATCGGCTGATCCCTGGCCAGACGCTGATCATTCCCGGCATGCCTGCGGCACCGGCTGCCGCGCCGATGGCCATGGCCTCGGCAGATGGCATGCCGATGGCCGTGAATGCCGCGCCGCTGGGGATGCCGTCGATGGCCATCGCCAACCAGGGCACCGTCATGCAGACGCCGCCGACCATGCCGATGATGGGCGACATTGGCCAGGGTTCGAACAGCTACGATTCGGCCGTCGGTGGTCCGCCGCCGTTGCCGATGGTGCCGGCGCCTTATCCGGGCGGCTCGCCGATGGGGGTGACTGCACCGCCGCCGGTGCCCGAGGCGCCGATGATGTCGGCGGAGGGTGCGATGGGTGGCATGGTGCCGCCGCCGCCGGTTTCGGTGGCTCCGGCCCCGATGGTGGCCACGCCTCTCTATCAGGAAACCAAGTATCGGCTGCCCGACGAGCTGAAACCGACCGATATCTCGCCGTATTTCACGAACAATAGTGGTATGCATGGACTGTTCAACACAGAGTCGGCGCTGTATCCTTATGACAGCACCTGGCACATGGGTGTGAACTTCCAGTGGTCGAACTACAAGTATCTCTGGGGCCAGAAGAATTATATCTCTGGAACCCAATGGTTACTGCCGGTCAACTTGCTCTACACGGGCCATAAATTTATGGCTGGTTTCTCGATTCCGTTCCAGAGTTACAGCATGAATGCCGTGAATTCGGGGCTTTCGACCGACAATTACAGCAGTATTCAGGATCCGGAGATCCGTGCTGGTTATCAGATCTGGAAGAACTATGACAGCACGCACGCGGTGGCGCTGCACGTTGCCGGCAAATTCTCGTCCGACAACTACCACTCCCCCAATCCCGATTTCGCCGGCCATGCGCGCACGATTCCGATTGGGCCGACCATGGCGACGAAGGGGCACTGGGTCGAGTTCGGTGGTGCCTACACCGGCAAGATGAGCGATCGCTGGACGAGCCACCTGAATCTGGCGTTTGCCAACGACTCGAACGACTCGTTGTCGCGACTGAACTATGGTGGTGCTCTCGACTACCGGGTCAATCACAACTTCGCGCTCACCAGCGAGCTGAGCGGCACCTACTGGCGCACCGGGACCGACTTCCTGTTGTTGCAGCCGACGACGGCGGCGCAGCGGGCGGTGCTCAACCTGAACCCGGGGATGTATACGCAGACCGCCAAGAACGGGTCGAACACCGATTTGACGCTGGGTATGAGCCTCTTCAACGAGCACTGGCAGTTTGTGCTCGGCTTCCCGATCAACCTGCAGAGCGAGTTTGGTGTGTATCGGGACTTCGGGATCATCACCGGGGTCAACACCCGCTGGTAACCGGCCTTTCGGCCGCAAAACGAATGCCGCGCGCTGCTTGCAGCGCGCGGCATTCGTTTTGCTCCGGAGCGAATCTGTGGTACGGGAGGATCTGGCCCGGCAACGGCGCCGAGAGAGCGCGCCGTCGGCCGGGGGAGCAGACGTTTACTTGGGACTGCCGGTTTCTGGAGCCTTGATGTTGGCGACCGGAGCGGTGCCGCTGGCCGTGAGGGCCGCGGTATCCGTGGCACTGACCATGGGCACCTTGCACGTGGGGCAGTCGCCGGCGGTGGTCGCCACGGCGCCACACTTCGTGCATACGAAGACCATGGCTGCTGTCGGTGACGCGACCGACGCGACCGGGGCCGCTACGTCGGCGCAGCTTCCAGACATGGCAGAGGGACATCCGGCACAGGGATCATCTGTCGAGGCAGAGCGACCGCTCTGCACATCGCCCGCAGGCGCCGCCCCTCAAGTCTGGCCCAGTGACGGGACGGCCAGCACGAACAACAGGTAGACCGGCAGCACGGCTGCCATCAACCAACGCAACATGGTTGACCTCCTTGTGAATTTGCCTGCCCGTGGAGGTTGCCCACGGGTGGTACAGTCGCGCATGTGGACGCGAATGCTGCACCCATTCTCGCCGGAGAGCGACAATCTGTCAAACCGGCCCGCTCGCACCTCGGTTGCCCAGAGCTTTCTGTGTCAACCGAAGACACGACTGGAGGCGTTTTGCCAGTGCCGACCGACCGGTTTGCGCCGTGGAGCATTTCGGCGGAAAAAAAGTTGTGCCGAAATCTTGACCCGTGGGTTCGCCCGTCTTATCGAAAGGTGTGACGCCGAGCACAACTATGAACCAATCACGCGATGACGATGTCTACACCCGCTTGAATGTGTTCCGGCCCAGGTTCTGTTCCCCCGACGAGAAGAAACACCCGTGTCCCGATTGTTCGTCGTGCAACCACTGTTCCGATGCCCGTTGTGAGTTGTGCCGGCGTCGCTCCTCCTGTCTCAGGGCTTGTCGCGATGCGGTTCCAGACTCCGGTGGCCAGACCTCCTCCTGCGATCCCTCTGATGATGGTGCTCCGGTTGGTGGTTCGAGCAGACCCCGCTCCTAGTGCCCACATCCCCTCCCAAACCTCCTTGCTTATCGACCCCGCCCTTTTCGTGGCGGGGTTTCTTTTTGTGGACCGGTCGTTTGTTGCCATACATGGCGGCAAACGCCGACTGCGCACGGCATGTGCGAGCGTGCGAAGCGAGGCGGCAAAGACTGGGGCGGCGGGGGCCGTCAGCGCAGCATGTCGTTGAGGTCGCCCACGAAACTGCGCAGGTGTTCGGCCTGGGCACTCATTTCTTCAGCCGTCGCCGCCAGGCGCGTCGACTTGTCGCTATTCTGGATGACGACCTGTCGGAGGTTGCCGACCGAGGTGTCGACCGTCGACAACGAGGTCGCGTCTTCCTGTGAAGACACGGCAATCTCGGCGGTCAGTTCGTTGACCTTCTGAACATTTGCCAGAAGCCCGCCGAACAGGGCATGGGTGTCGGTGGCGATGTCGACCCCACGTTGCACGCGGTTGGCCGTGTTCTGCAGGCGCTCGGCCGTGTCGCGGGCGGCCTCGGTCGTGCGTTGGGCGAGGCGACGGACCTCTTCGGCGACCACAGCAAACCCGGCACCCGCCGACCCGGCGCGCGCCGCCTCGATGGCGGCGTTGAGCGCGAGCAGGTTGGTCTGGAACGCGACCTCGTCGATCGTCTTGATGATGGCCGAGGCAGCGGCACTCTCTTTGGCAATGTCGCCGATGGCCTGGTGCAAATCGTTCATGGCCGTGTTCGATCGGTCGACCACGCCCTTGGTCTCGGCCATGATCTTGCGCGCGGTGTCGGCCAGATTGGCGTGCTGGCGGGTGCGGGTGGCGAGCTGCGAGAGCGTTTGCGAGTCGTGATCGAGAGTGTTGCCGGTGTCGGTGGCCTCCTGCGACAACTCGAGACTCAGGCTCGATACCGAACCGGCGGCGGCCGTGAACTGCTGCGAGGAGTCGGTCAAGCCATGAACGACCGTGGCGATCGGCCGGGTGATCAGATTGAGCACGCCGCGAACAAACAGGAACATGGCGACAAACAGAACAGCGAGTCCACCAATGGAAAAATGCCACAACTCTGTTTGGGCGGCGCGATAGCGGGCCAATGACTCGCGGTGGGTCCGTTCGGTCTCGCTGCGGGCAGTGGCCAACGAAGCGTCGATGGCCGTGCGGGCGGCGTCGATGGGGGCCGTCAGCGACGCGTTGAAGTGCTCGCTGGCGCCATACGAATCACCGTTCTTGATGAGGGCAAAACCGCGCGCCAGTTCGGCAGCCAGTGTTTCGATGAGGCCCTTGATACGTTGCAGCTCCGGCGAGGCGTCACCGGTGATGCGGGCAAGCAATGCCGATTGCGACGACAGGGGTGCCTCGACACTCCGGATGATGCGGTTCTTGTCGGCGCCCATCATGGTGAGCACAATGGCGCCATTGTAGGCGGAGATCGTGCTGGCGAAGGCGTTGTTCAGCGCAAAGAGTTGGTTCATGGCCTGGTTTTGGCGCTGGTCGAGTTCCAGGGTTTCGATCAGAACGGCGTTGACCCGCTCGGATGCCTGGAAGAAGGCGCCAAACGCGGCGAGCATAAACAACCCCATCAAGGCAAAACGCGCTTTGATGCCCATCGGTATCCTCCCTATGTGAATCAGGGCGGCCCGTTGGCCGCCCCGAAGGATCTGTCTGGATTACTTGGGCAGATACATGCCACTACATACGATATATTGCTTTCCCTCGGCGGTGGTGACCAGTTGATAGTAGACTTTCTTGGGGTGGAGGCCGGAATCCCCCGGCTTCTGATACATGTATTCGATCCAGCCGGTCTTGTTCTTCAAGGCGCCCTCGATGATTTCGTCACGGAACTTTTTGCCCTTGGCATCGGGTTTGCCCTTGAAGTTCTTGCCCACCAACGACGCGGTCGGATGGGCCAGCATGTTAACATCCTGGTCGTAGACGAAAACGTAGAACTCGGGGTCGGTCGTACTCTTGTAGGGAGCCTCGCCCTTGTTGATCTTTTCGAAGGTGGCGGTCGCGTTGCCCGTCAGTTCGGCCGCGGTCGAGGCCACGAGATCGATCACCTGCTGTTCGGTGATGGTCTCGGCAAACAACGCCGGGCACAGCAGCAGTGCGGACAAAACGACAAACAACAGCGAACGGCTCTTCATGTGGTCCTCCTCGAAATGTAAATCGGAACATGCGACCGCCGCGGTCGCCCGCCCCAATTGTGCCACGATGCATGGCGCGGGGCAACCCTGACGAAATTGCCAAGAAGCTGCTGAGGCAGGCGGTTGCCTTGGCGCCGCGATTGCTTTACCTTTGGGGCGCGATTGGGTTTGGACTATTCCTGGAGGCCGGCGCATGCAAGACAAGCAGACCGTCATCGAGTTTCAGTGCGACAAGGCGACGACCGTGTCGATCGCCGGCGACTGGAACGAGTGGTGTGGCTCGGCCCGCGGGGCGTTCGATCCCCGGCGGGGCGCGATGGAACGGGCGCCGGGCAACCGCTTCCTGTTTCCGGTCAGGGGCATTGGTGTTGGCCGGCATGAGTTCAAATTCGTCATCGATGGCGAATGGGAGACAGGTGGCAACCGGGTTTTCCATCTCGATGCGCGGGGTCGGCTCGTCGACCCGAGCGGCGGTATCGAACGGGTGGTGGCGCTCGATCCGTTCGTGCTCGAGGTGCGGTTCTCGCCACTGGCCCGCAGCGGCAGGCCGGTGCTCGACCTGCTCTTCCAGTTGTCGCCGCGGGGCACGATCACCGGGCGCCAACTGTTGCCAGGGCGTGCCGGCCAAGGCGATCGCGTCCGCTTGCGTTGTCGCGACCTCGATCTGACGCAATCGGTGCAACTGATGGTGCACGGTCTCGGCGATGAGACGGTGCGGCGCTCGATTCACCTCGACACGCTGTTCAAGAGTTTTTATTTTTCGCGGCAACCGTTGGGTCCATCGCTGGAAGGGGAGCCACCCGTCACCGTCGTGCGCCTGTTTGCGCCGCGTGCAAGCAAGGTCACGCTCGAGCTGTTTGACGATGCCCAGATGACGTGTCGCCGTGCCGAGGTGCGGTGCAGCAAGGATGTCGACGGAGTCTGGGCAGGACGGGTGGCGGGCACCCATTGGGGGCGGTTCTACACCTTTCGCGTCGAGGGTCCGGTTGGCGATGGGAACGCGTTCAACCCCGAGAAGCGTTGGCAGGATCCGTATGCGCGGGCCGGCGTTTTTCACAACGGCCCGTCGATCCTGATCGACCCGGCCGCCGAGCCGGGCGGGTTCACCGGTTGGACCGACCAGAACTTCCGGATTCCCGACAAGCGCGATCTGGTCATCTACGAGGCGTCGGTTCGCGACCTGACCAGCCATGAAAGCGCCCGGGTCGAACCGGCCCAGCGGGGCAAGTTTCTTGGGCTCGCCGCCACCCCGGGAACGGGTGTCGGTCTCGATCACATCAAAGCGGTCGGCGCCAATGCCGTCGAGTTTCTGCCGCTGCAAGAGTTCGATGACGACCCGCCCGGAGCGTACCACTGGGGTTACATGACCAGTCTGTTCTTTGCGCCCGAAGCCAGTTACGCGACACGACCCGACGGGGCGCAGGTGGGTGAGTTCAAGACGCTGGTCAATACGATGCATGCACATGATATTGCGGTGATCATGGATGTGGTCTACAACCACACCGGGGCGCCGTTCAACTTCGACGGCATCGACCGGCACTACTACTACCGGCTCGACAACTCCTTTACCAAGCTCAACTTCAGCGGTTGCGGCAACGACTTCAATACCGAGAACCCGATGGTGCGCCGCCTCATTCTCGACAGCCTCGAGATGTGGGTGCGCGAGTATCACGTCGACGGGTTCCGTTTCGATCTGGGCGAATTGATCGACGACGAGACCTTGCGTCAGATCGAGGCCCGCCTTACGGCCATCAAGCCGGGGATCATCCTGATCTCCGAACCCTGGAGCTTCCGCGGCAGTCACAAGGGCCGGTTTCGCAATACGCACTGGTCGATGTGGAACGACGATTTCCGCAATCGGGTCAAGGAGGTGGCGCAGGGTAAGGTGCCGGTCCATGACGTGGTCGGGGTGCTCAACGGTAGCGTCACGATGTGGGCCGCCCATCCGCTCGAGTCGGTGAACTACGTCGAGTCGCACGACGATTTCACGCTCATCGATCACTTGACCGTCAATGCGGGCCGGGATGGACGGGAGCCGACGCCGATCGATGTCCGGCGGCACCTGTTCTGCGGCGCCCTCACCTTGATCGCGCCAGGGATTCCCATGTTGGCGCAGGGGCAGGAGATGCTGCGCAGCAAGGGCGGCAACGGCAACTCCTACAACGCCGGTGATGCAGTCAATACAATCGATTACGGTCTGGTCACCCGCCGTGCCGCAGCGTTTTCGTTCTACCGCGGGCTGCTCGCCTTGCGCCGTTCACGGGTGTTCGAGATGATTCGCCATGCCGACGCAGAGCTGGCCGCGCGCTCGGTGTGGCTGCCCGGCGAGCGGCACTCGGTCGGTGGTCTACTCTGGTCGCGCGCCGACGGGGGCGAACAGCTCCTGGTTCTGCTGAACAACGACGTCGACAAAGCCGGCACGGTCGAGGCCACGTTGCCGACCGGCCGATGGCGCCGCATGGTCGGCGACGACAAGGTCTTTGCGCCCGCTCACAAGCATGGGCTCGAGGTCACGGTTGCCGGGCACCATGGTCGGGCCACGGGCACGGCGAAGTTTGCCGTGCCACCGATGTCGGTCGAACTGTGGTGGCGCGCGCCGGACCATCTCAACCACTGAAATGGACCAGCACGGCACGAGCAAAAATACCCACCGGGTGGCGGGTGTCAATGCTTTGTATGTATGAGTGGTTCGGGGTGGCGCCGGTTGCCCATTGGGCGCCGGGGCGATGTCGTTACTTGCCGGCTTCGGTGCTGTGACAGACGTCGAAATCAGGGCACCGCTCGGTGCCGATTTCGCAGACCAGCTTGTTCTCGATCATGCCCTGACAGGCGCGCGGCATGCCGAGCTGGCGGCGGGAGTGGCGGTTCAATTCGACCTTCTGGGCCCGCAAGCGCACCACTTCGTCGTCATCGAGGGGTTTGCTCGGCACAGGCGGGACATTGGCGCGATTGGGCATGTTCGGGTTGCTCATGGGTAAGACCGTCCTCCGAAAACGTTGGGTTCATCAAGGCTTCGACCGTGTTCACGGCCGCGAGAGTGCCAACAATACCGAAAATCGTCCGGGGATGCAAGTGGGGAACGGTTGTGCCGGTTGTCCGCCGGCCCGCACGGACGCAGGGCTGTGTTCGGGGGGGCGGCACGGGTTCGTGATCCATCGAAAAATCGGTCTTCATTGTCATGAGAAATGAGGTATCCTCAGTTCTGTTTCTGCTGAGGGTGTCGGACAGAAACGAATACGATGTTGGTGGTGGATCCTGGTGATCAAACCCGCCCGCACACAATCCAATCGAACCGTCACGCCAATGCCCGTGGGCAATCCTCGGGGGCGTTCGGGCCGTCGTCTTGCGGTCTTGTCGTGGTTGTTCGTGGTGCTGTTCTGGTGCGGAAATCATGCGTTGCCTGGCGCGCCCATTGCGTCGAAGCGGCCTGCGGCTGCGGTGTCCGTGGCGGGTGCGGCGACGGTGACAGCGCCCTTGCCCACCGGACAGGACGACCTCGGCGCCGGTGTGGGCAGCGATATTGCAGCCACGCTTACCGAGGTCGAGGCGTTGTGGGCGGCCGGCAAGGCCGAGGCCGCCCGCGAGAAGCTCGAGACGGCGGCCGCACTCGCGTCGGATCCCGCGATGCTGCAGGCGCGCCTGGCCCGGCTGTTCGCCGATGAGGCCGAGAAGCTGCAGGCCGGTCGCGATGCGGCCGCGGTTCCTGCCGACGAGGCCGCCACGGTCATCGAGAAATTGCGGCGGGCACGCGATCTCGAGAGTGGCAGCCTCGAACGGTGGCGTGCCTTCATGGTCTTTCTGGCGCAGCGTCCGGAGTCGGCGACCGAGTTGACCGTCGCGGGGCAGGAGTTGCTCGGACTGCACGGCACCCGCCTGGCCACTGCGCCGGCGGCGCCGTGGGTGCCGGTCTTCGAGCGCCTGCGGCCGCAGTTGCAGACGCGGGGCCTGACCCTCGACGAGATCGAAGTGGCGCAGTTGCTTGCGCGCCAGCCCGATGCCAAGGCCGCGGCCACGGCGCGAGCGCGGGTCGAGCAGTTGCAGATCGAGATCAAGGCCCGCTTCAAAGACTACATAGGGCGCGTTGAACTGGCGTTGGCGCGGGGTGAAGTCGATGAGGCCGAGCAACTGGTGGGCCGGTTGCGCAGAATCGAGCCGGGCTCGCGAGCGGTGGTTGAACTCGAGGCACGATGCCGCCGCGTGCGCGAGATCCAGGGATTGCTCGTGCGGGTGACGCAGGCGTTGGCCGCCGGGCAGCTCGATCTGGCCCAGCGGTCGGTGCAACAGATTCTCAAGCTCGACCCGGGCAATCCCAATGCGACGGCTTATCAGAAGACGATCGAGGAGTTGCGGCGCCAGCCGCGCCCCGGTGGTGGCGGCGGTGGACCCGGTGGGGTGGCCGTGGTCGATCTGCGGCAACTGCGCAAACGTGAACTGGTCAAAAACCTGGCGGCCGCCGAAGCCGAAGACGATCGCGCGCGGGCGCGGCAGGTGCTGCGCGATCTGGTGATGCTCGGGGTCGAGGATGCCAGGCAGCGCGAGCGATTGCGCGAACTCGATCGCGAACTGGCCGAAGCGCGCGCCCTGGTCGAAACCCGCTGGGTCGAGGCCGAGAAATTGCTGGCCGATCGGCAATACAAAGAGTTACACCGCTTCATGAACCGCAATCCGGCCCTGCCCGAGGCGCCGGGGCGGCTCGTGCAATACTGGGAAATGCGTCTGCTCGTCGATGCCCGCCTCGAACGCAAAGACGAGTTCGAACTGGTGCGCGAAGAGAACGCGCTGCTGTTGCGCAATCCCAAGAGTTTCACCGTGGTGTTGTTGCGCCTCGAACGGGCGATGGACCGTCGCGCCGTCGACGAGGTCGAGAAATTGCTCGCCGAAGCGTTGAAACTCGACGCGAAGAGTCCTGAGCTGGTCTGGCCCCAACGCTGGCTGCTGCTCAAACGACATGGCTGGAAAATTGTCACGCCGCCGCTGATCGTGCTGTTCTGGTTTCTTGCCAAGGCGATCATGTGGTTTTTCGACTGGTGGGAGCGTTTCTACTGGCACCGGGCCCGTTGGTTGTGCCGCTATCTGCCGCGGTTGGCCCTGCGTTCGCTCGAGCGCCGTTTCGGTATCGTCAAAGACATCGATCAACGGGTGGTGATGTTCGAGTTGTTGACCGAGGCCGCGGCCAAGATCAACGACCGGGCCAAAGTCGAGCGTTACGCCGAGGTGTTGCGCAGTATGGCGCCGACCAATGCGGTGGCGGTCGAACATCTCGGGGCGATATGGTTGCAGCAACCCGCACAGATGGCCAAGCACCTCGATCTTGTCATACGTTATGTTGCGGCTCACCTTGGTGAACGAGTCGTGGTCGAGCGCTTGGTCAAGCACGTCGTGGCCGGCAAAGACCTGCGGCCCGAGCTGATTCCGATCATCAAGCGGCATCTGGTGACCGTCCCTGACGACAAGTCGGCGGTGCTGTTTCTCGCCGGGGTCTACTCGGGATTGCGCCCCGGCGACATCGGCGCCGAGGGACTCGACCTGCTCGAGAAGGCGTGGCGCATTGCGGGCGACGAGCCGTTGTTCGTGGTTCTGTGGCGTGGCGTGGTGGCGGCCGGGCAGTTCGATCGGGCGGCGGCCCTGCTGCTCGAAAACAAGAAACCCGGGGGCGAACTCGAGGCGCAGATGTGGCTCGAGGGCTACGATCGTGAGCTCGACGGCGAGGCCTCGAACCTGGCGGCGCACGTGCAGCGGGCCGACCGGGCCGAGTTGGCCGGTTTGCTCGACCAGGTGCTGCGTTATCGGTATCTCTACGATCGCCATGTGCACCAGTTGTTGTTACCGCTCGAAAACCTGGGCATCGAAGACGACACTGCCCTGCGGGTGAAGGCCCAGAAGGCGCGCGATCACCTGCGGGGTGTGCAGGTGAAGTCGGTCGATTTCCACCAACGCATCGAGGCGATGCTGGTGCCGCCGGACACGCCGGTGGCGGACATGCCGGTTGCGGACATGCCGGTGACGGACGTGCCGGTGACGGACATGCCGGTGACGGACATGCCGGTGACGGACATGCCGGTGGCGGACATGCCGGGGGTGGACTTACCGGTGACGAACGAGGTGTGGTCAGACCCGCCGGCACCCGGAGTGCCGCATTTGGAGGTGGGGTCTTCCGAAGTGCCGACGACGGAGGTGCCGGGTGTGGAGCCGCTGGCCGCGGAGGTGGAGGAGACGGGTCTCGGGGTCGATGTTCCGGCCGCGGACGCGCCGGTCGCATCTGCGCTGTTTGCCGATCTGGCCGGCGAGGAGCCGGGCGACGGTGCGACGACAACCGCGGATCCCCCTGGCCTGGAGCCCGTTGTGGGCGGGTTCTCCGGCGAGCAGGTCGCCACAGAGCAATACGCCGGCAATATGCATGGCACTGAGGACGGCGGGTCGAGCCCGGGTGACAATACAGCGTATGTCGACACGCCTGCGCCTGCTGTCGATCGCGCTGGCGAACCACCTGCAGGTGGTGGTGGCGAACTGTTTGCCGACCTCGATGCGGTGGATGCGGCGGATGCGGCGGCTGAAAACAAGCAGCCCGACGCGGTCGACACGTTTTTCCCTGGGCAGGCCGACGCGGGGTCTGCGCCGGCCAAGAGCTTCGCCGATCTGCTCAACGAACTGGACCCGGACGACGAACCGCCGGTCGACCACGACAAGAAGCGATGACGCGCGACGCGGTGCCCGCCCGCACGGGATGTGCGTAGTGGGCGTTTGCTGCCATGGATGGCGGCCCGAAACGCAGGTTCGGGCAGTGCAAACGACCCGACCGGCCAGGCCGAAAACAAGGGGATTTCCCCTCTGGAGGTGAACGGTGTTCTGTCCGAATTGTGGTGAAGTGACGCGTGACCGCAGCGACGTGTGTCAGGTATGCACGCAGCCGATCGTGCCCGAGGGTGCTGAAGCGTGCCCGAGTTGTAATATGCAGATCGTCGACGAAAGCGATCGGTTCTGTCGCGAATGTGGTTACGTTGTGCATCCGTCGGTACCGGCCGTCGCCGTCGCCAGTTCACGCTCCCTCGCGCCGGCACCGTTCGGGTTGCGTTGCCTGGCCTTTGTCATCGACGCCTGTGTCATGATGCCGTTTGGCCTGCCGCTCGAGTTCGCGTCACGCCTGCTCGACAATCCCGCCATCGGTTTCGTCGGCCAACTGGTGATCGGCGTGTTGTATTTCACCTACTGCGAGTCATCGGAGTGGCAGGGCACGCTCGGCAAGAAGGGGTTGAACCTGATGGTCGTCGACAAGAACGGGCGACGGCTGACCATGGGTGCGGCCGCGACCCGTTACATCGGCAAGTTCGCCTCGGCGATGATCTGCTGCATCGGTTACCTGATGCCCTTGTGGATGAACCGTGGCCAGGCACTGCACGATATGGTGGCCGGCGCCTACGTAGTCAAGAAGACGTCCGCACCATCTTCACATACTTGATCGTCTCGCCGGCCTGCCGGTAGCGCTGCTCGAAGCGGGTGACGATGCCGGTGACTCCGGGGCCGACGACGTCGGCATGGTCGTCGAGATTCGCCGTGTGCAGGTCAGCGACAAAGCCGAAACGCGGGGCCTCGGTGAGCAACATATTGTAAAGATCGACGGTGTCGGTCTTCAGGTGCAGCAAGCCGCCTGGCCGAAGCAGGTCGCGATACCGGGCCAGACGCGGTGGAGACAGCAGGCATTTCTGCGGTTTTTTGTACTGCGGGTCGGGAAAGGTCAGCCAGATCT
>CAZADH010000035.1:0-30130 GCA_964483805.1 uncultured bacterium | reverse complement strand
TCGGGTCCCTTGCGACTGCGCCATCGTGGCTGCAAGGGCCCACTTCGCGCATCCGTGCGCTCGGGTCGGTTGCGACTGCGCCATCCGGGCTGCAACCGCCCACTTCGCGCATCCGTGGCGGGCGGCTTCGCGCCATGTGGCGGGGCCGATCGGTCTCCTCGGCCGCAAGTGAGGTGAAACAATTATACGTGTACCGGCCCCGGGGGTTCAATGGCACACAGGGAAATTCCGGGGGCAATCCTCGTCGCCACGCGGCATTGACTGCCCCCGGCCACGAATCACAGCATTCTGGTTGACGTACCCGGCACGATGCTGGTATTTTATGGCACGCCTTGGCGGACATGCCCATGCGTGGGTCGTGTCGTCGTCGAAGTGATCCGGTTTGGAGGACAATGCAATTATGCTATCGGCTCTGGCGGTCATCGTAAAGATCCTGCACTTCATCGTGTGCATTGGCTTGATCGTGGTGGTTCTTCTGCAAGCCGATAAGGGCGAAGGTCTCGCCGGCGCGTTCGGCGGCGGTGCCTCGACCACGCTTTTTGGCGACCGCGGAGATGGCGGCGTCATTTCGAAAATCACCAGTGGCATGGCCATCGTCTTCATGTTCACCTCGTTGTTGTTGGCGGTGTGGGTCCCTGGCTGGACCGAGCAGGGCAATGCCGGCAAGGGTGGCGTGAGTCTGTCGACCCAGCCGGCCCCGACCTCGATGCCGGCGATGCCGGTTCCAGGGCTGCCCACGGGTGTTCCGACCGGCGCACCGGCCCCCGCTCCAGCGCAAGGTGAGGCACCGGCTCCGGGCGGCCGCTGACTTTCACGACCCCCAAAAAACGTTACTTAACACCCGCCACCTTGAGGTGGCGGGTGTTTTGCGTTTAGAATGGCGTCAAGACGCATTACTTGCGTTGGACCATGTCTGCGTTTACCTCAAGGAGGCCTTCTCATGAAACGACTCGTCGGCATGCTCGTCATGGCTCTCTTCATCGCAACCTCGGTGCACGCAGTGACACCGGCTGCAAACAATCAGGCGCAAGCGGGCAACGGCCAACTCAACAATGCGCAGGCCATGCAAAAGGAGCCCCATTTTCACGGCCTTGGTTTTGCTTTCAAAGACACCAAGAACGATCAATACACCGTATGCGGCGTGAAGATCGACAAGATCTCCCAGGCCGGTTCCCAGGGTGGCGCGCCGTCGGGCCAGGGCGCTTTTATCGTGTCGGGGGGTGCCGATCAGCCCCCAACCATCACCTCGAATGTGAATGGCGACAAGGGGCCGGTGTCATTTGTTGCCGGCCTGATGTTCGGCAACCAACGCTTCCCGCTCAAAGTGATCAAGCCGGGCCTGGCCGAATTCGAGGCCGACGTCTTTGACCCCATGGACCTCGGCGCCAAAGACAAGGGTCTGCGCCTGCCCTGTGGCCACCTCAGTTTCAAGGTGACGCAACCCGACGGCACGCACACAGTTGCCGAGGGCGTTCTCAAACTCAAGACCACCCAGGACAAAGCCAGCGGTGAATACCGGGTGCTGTTCAACGAATTGAAACCGCCTGCCGACAACGGTTCCGGCCCCGCACAGTAACTGTTCCCAATGGTCCCCCGTCTCTCGCCTCTACCCGTGTCTTGGCAAGTGCGGGTGGATGTGCTAGACTTCGCGCATCTGGCGTGGGCGTATCCGCTGGAAAACTACGTGAACGGAGGATGACGAATAATGTCGTTCATCGAATTCCTGCACGCGCGTGAGATTCTCGACAGCCGTGGCAACCCAACGGTCGAGGTTGAAGTGACCCTCGAGACGGGGGCCAGCGGCATCGCCCAGGTTCCGTCCGGTGCATCGACGGGCGAGCACGAAGCGTGCGAACTGCGCGACGGCGACAAGAAGCGCTATCTGGGCAAGGGTGTTCTGCAGGCGGTTAAGAACGTCAACGAGAAGATCGCGCCCAAGCTCGACGGCATGAACGCGTTCTTGCAGCGCGACATCGATCACATCATGATCGAGCTCGACGGCACCCCGAACAAGAAGAAGCTTGGCGCCAACGCCATCCTCGCGGTCTCTTTGGCAGTTGCCAAAGCAGCAGCGGTCGAGTGCGACCTGCCCCTGTACCGCTACATCGGCGGCACCAACGCCTGCCGTCTGCCGTTGCCGATGATGAACATCCTCAACGGCGGCGCCCACGCCGACAACAACGTCGATTTCCAGGAATTCATGGTCATGCCCGCGGGTGCCAAGAGTTTCTCCGAAGCACTGCGCATGGGCGTCGAGACCTTCCATTCGCTCAAAGCCGTGTTGAAGGCGAAGGGCTACAACACCGCCGTCGGTGACGAGGGCGGCTTCGCGCCCAACGTCAAATCAAACGAAGAGGCGATCGAGTCGATTCTCGATGCCATCGGCAAAGCCGGCTACAAGCCCGGCAAAGACATCTGGATCGCCCTCGATCCGGCAGCATCCGAGTTCTTCGACGGCACCAACTACGTGTTCAAAAAGTCGTCGAAGGTCAAGAAGAGCCCCCATGCGATGGCCGATTATTGGCTCGATTGGTGCAAGAAATACCCCATCGTGTCGATCGAAGACGGCATGGCCGAAGACGATTGGGAAGGCTGGAAATACCTGACCGACAAATCAGCGGGCAAAGTGCAGTTGGTTGGGGACGATCTGTTCGTCACCAACGTAAAACGCCTGCAGATGGGCATCGATCGCGGCGTGGGCAACTCCATTCTGATCAAGCTCAACCAGATCGGCACGCTCACCGAGACCCTCGACACCATCGAACTGGCGAAGTCGCACGGCTACACCGCCGTCGTCTCGCACCGCTCCGGTGAAACAGAAGACACCACGCTCGCCGACCTGGCGGTTGCCACCAACATCGGCATGATCAAGACCGGCTCGGCGTCGCGCACCGATCGCATTGCGAAATACAATCGGTTGCTCCGCATCGAAGAAGAACTCGGCGCCATCGGGGTGTTCCCGGGTTTGGCGGCGTTGGCCGGTCAGCGCCATCCCGAAGTGAAAAAGGGCAAGAAGTAACTTCCGGTGGGGCCATACATGCAGCCCCAACCGAGACCATCAGTCGACAGGAGACAAGACCATGGCGAAGAATTGTGAAATGCACGTTGAGGGCAACATCCTGACCATCAAGGTCGACCTGAGCAAGGAGTTCGGTCCTTCCTCGTCGGGCAAGACGATCATCATCGCGACGACCGAGGGTAACATCTCGATTCCCGATCGCGAAGAGGCCAAGATCGGTCTGAACGTTTACAAGAAGAAGTAATCCGCCGGTTCACGGCTGGCGCCCGCCGGCCGAGGCAGCCAAGCAACAACCCCCGCGTTTGGGAGTAGACTCCAAACGCGGGGGTTGTTGCTTGGCTGCGTGATTACGTAACACTACCTGAATGAGCGAAGCTCGTCGGCCCCAATCGGATTGCGCGGCTCGCGAAACGCCTCGCGCGCGAGATCGCGGGGCAGCGCGTCTGTGCCGCTCAGTAGTTCTGATCGTAGCTGTAGCCAGGCTTCCCCTTGGGTTGCCGACCGGGCAGGACCGGCACCATGTCAGGCGCCGTCGGGGTGTTGGCACGGGCGGGGGGCTGCTGCATCGTCTGCATGTGATTGACCAGGCGCTGCTTCAACTGATCGATGCGTGACACGCTGCCCTGATCGATCTGGCGATTGCGCGCCCGGGCCAGCAGGTTGGCCATGCGGGAATTGGCGTCAGCAGGCAGTTCCGGCACCACGGCAGGCTGGCCCACCGGCGCCCCCAGCGAGGGACCCATTGGGGTCAACTGAATCCCGCCGGCGGCGGGTGGCACCATGGTCGGCATGCCCAGGGCCATGGGTTGCGCCGTCGGCGCTCCAATGGGGCCGGGCGGCGGCGCCATTGCCGCGAGACGCGCCGTTTCCTCTTCGTTGCGCTTCTTGATGGCGAGATTCCACGTCGTCACGTCGGGTTCATACACGATCGGTTGCGCGACGCGCGGCAACCCTTCGACCGTGGTGAGTTTGCGCTGGCTGTACACATCGTGGCGATCGCGCGGGTACAGCGCGTAGCGAATCAGACTCTCGCCAAAGAAGTTGTTCTCGAGCGCGCGGCGCATCGGCCCATCGGTTACTGCCCAGACGGCAGGAACTCCGGTTCCGACGAGCACCGCGACCGCTGCCGTCGCGAGCCACCGCCGTGGCGTCATCGTCACTATCGACATCGCTGCACCTCCATGGTGAACTGGCCGACTCAACCCGCGCGGCCCCTTTGGCAACGTCAGGTTGGACCTGGCTTGGGCCGAAAATATGTGCGGATGACCCCACGGTGTCAAGGAGTTTTCGCCGGTGGCGATTCTTGACCCATGGCGAATTGGCAGTGTATCTTGCGAAGGACGGCAAAAACAGCGGGCTTTCACCGCGTTCTCGAACGGCCTCGACCACCGGGTCCCGGCATCAGGAGACACCCACATGGCACATGCATGGTACGACCATTGGCTCGAACGAAAACACAAATACGCCAAGGCCGACGATCTGTTTCTCGACGCCGATCGGTTTTCTGCAATCGCCGTGGGCATTGGCCTGCCCAATCTCGTGCAGAAATCGACGTTCAGCTTTCGCAATGTCAAAGATGGCGCCGACCGTTTTTTGGGCACGAGCAAGAGCGGCGAACGCCCCTTTGCCCGCATCTACACGCGCCTGGGCAATCCGACGAGCGAGTATCTCGAGAAGGTCCTCTTCCGCCTCGACTGCCAGCACATCATCGACCGGGCCCTCGCCGCCGATGAACGCAAGCCGACCATCGGTTCGCTGGTCACCTCGTCGGGCATGGCGGCCATCGCCTGCGTGACCTTTGCCATGCTGCGCTCCGGTGATGAAATCCTGTCGGGCAACGTCTACGGATGCACCGACAGTTTCTTCCGCAGTCTCGAACGGTTCGGCATCCACACCCACTTCGTCGACACGACCGATCTCGAGGCGGTACGGGCCACTCTCGTCACCCATCCCAAGATCGCCATGGCGTTCCTCGAAAGCCCCGACAACCCCACACTCTCGATTACCGACATCCGTGGCGTGGCCGCGCTCACCGAGCCCCGCGGTATCCCGCTCGTCATCGACAACACCTTCGCGACCCCGTATCTGCAACAACCCATGCGCCTGGGCGCCGACGTCGTCATTCAGAGTCTTACAAAGTATGTCAACGGCCACTCGACGTCGATCGCCGGGTGCGTGATCGGTCCGTTCGAGTTCATGCAGGACCACCTTTTCCCCGTCTACAAAGACCACGGCCCCACCCCGAGCCCCTTCGACTCATGGCTGAACTCGCAAGGGGTGCAGACGCTACCGGTGCGCATCGAAGCGCAGTGTGCCACGGCAGCCAATCTGGCCAAATGGCTCGAGAAACAGCCCCGGGTCGCCCACGTTTTCTACCCGGGTCTCGAGTCGCACCCGCAGCACGCGCTGGCCAAGCGGCAGATGCGCCTTCCCGGCGCGATGATCAGTTTCGAGCTCGACGGCGGCTTCGAGCCGGCCCAACGGCTGATGAACTACTTCGCGAGCTACACCACCCCGATGGAACTCGCGGTCAGCCTCGGTTGTGTCATCAGTTACATTCAACACCCGGCAAGCATGACGCACTCCGGTGTCCCCGAAGCCGATCGGCATGCGCGCGGCATCACCGATGGGCTGGTCCGGCTTTCGGTCGGTCTCGAGGGCTACTCGGTGTTGCAGCATGCGTTGGCCGACGGTATTGAGAGAGCCTTCGCCTGATCAATACAACGTATGTCACTCTCCGCGCCGCAACCTGAGGTCCCCCGATGATCACGACGATTCTCGATTTCGCACTGTTGGTCGTGATTGTGGGCATGCTCGTCAGCGTCATCGGTTTCTGGCTGAGCGCCCGGCGCACCCGTTTTCGCACCAACGCCGAAACGCGTTCGGGCGAGATGCTCGAGGCGCATCCGCTCGAGGCGACTGCGGCCGACAATCTGTCGCGACTGGTCATCAAGCTCAACTTCGGGGTGCAGACCGCGCCGTCTTCGACGCTGCCGACCCCGGCCGCAACCCGGTTGCCGGCGGCGCCGCACCCCAGGCCCGCGCCGTCGGCAACGCCCCAGCGACCTGATGATCCCGCGCCGGCGTCCCCTGAGTCCACAGAACTCGTCGTCGCCCCTGCCGTCCCTGCCGAAATGCCGGCGCCCGCGGTCTACTACCTGCATCACAACGACGACGGGCATGCAGAAATCTCGAGCCACGCTGACCGACCCGCCCCCGTTGCGGCAGACATCGGTCAACTGCCCTTGCCGGCCATGGAGCCGGCCACGGATGCCGCGGCCGGCGAAGCCGAGGTCGATGTGTTGCCAATGGGAGTCATGCAATCGACCGACCCAACGGCGCTGCCGCTGCGCCCACCACCCCAGGTCAAACCGTTTGCCGTGACTCCCGCCCCGACCGTTGCCGTCGGCGAACCCGCCAGGCGATCGCCCCCTGCCGACGGGTTTCCCATGCCGATGTCGATTCCGGCCCAAGAGGAATCCGCCCCACCCGTGACTCCGACCGAGGCCACCCCGTCAGCACCGGTCGAGGCCGCGCCGCCGCTCGACGATGGCCGCAGCGAGCCTCTCGGCACCCGCGTTTCGCCGGATTCACCGATCTGGCGAGTGGCCGACGGTGAGCCCGACGTGGCCATGCACCCCGGCGAGATGGAACTGCTGCGCGCCTGCGATGAGTTCCTGCGCCGGCCCGTGCAACCGGTCAACACCACGTTTCCGCTCGACCCTGACGAGAAGGCACTGGCGGTCTTTTCGGCCACCGTCTGGAACGACCGGCAGACGGGCGTCCGCGTGCACTTCCCCCTCGAATCCGACCGGGCGGCCTTCGTCGGCATGCGCCGGCGCCGACTTGCCGGCATCGGTCAGGTGCAGGAAGACGGCTCTCTCATCGTCACCAATCGCCGACTGCTCTTCGCCGGACCGAGCGTGCGGCTGTCGTTCCCGTATGGCCTGGTCGGCAGCATCGACCTGTTTGCCGATGCCCTGAGGGTGCGCGCATTGGCCGACGGCGGCCGGCGCCTCATTTCGGTTGACAACCCGCCGCTGGTGCTGCTGGCGATGAACCGCGCCTACCGCGGCACCTGACGACCCGGTCGCGCGACGCGAATCGTGCGGGCCCGGCATGGCGCCACGCCTTGTCTTATCTGGCAATATATAAGCAATCTATCGTATTGCTATCTTGTCGGGGCCAGACCGGGGACAACCTGACGCAACGCTGCGGTCAATTCGGCAATTGACACGGGTTTGCGCAGGCAGATCGCGGTGCCGGCCAGTTCGACCGGCAGGTCGGCTCCCGACAGAAAGACCACCGGCACCGCGGCCAGCCGCGAATCGCCGCGCATGCGCTCGCGCAGCGCCACGCCGGTCATGTCCGGCATGTTGAAATCGGTGATCACCAACGTCGGCACGGTCCCCTGCATACGGTCCAACGCCTGCCCGCCGGAAGCGGCTTCGAGCATGGTGCAGCCCACGGTGTTCAGATACTCGCCCAGGAGACGACGGATCACCGGTTGGTCATCGACGACCAACACGATCGGCCGCCCCTCACCCCCTGGCTGAAGCGCAACTGCGGGAATCGGCACCGGCGGCGAGACCGGCACTGGGTGCCGCAATGCACCACCTCCCTCGGCGCGCGCGAGCACGAGCGCGAGCGCCTCGTTGAGATCGCCGCTCGTCACCGGTTTGCGCAAGACTCGCACCACATTCTGCAAGACAAACGGGTCGCCATTCTGCAGCAGCGACGCCGTCAGCAGGATGATCGGCACCGTTGCCAGGCTCGCGTCCTGGCGCACCTGGTGGACCACCGCGCAACCGTCCATGCGGGGCATTTCGACGTCGAGAATCATCACATCGGGGCGATGGCGCCGGGCCCGTTCGAGCGCCTCGACCCCATCCGCCGCCTCTTCGATACGAAACGGGTGGACACGCAGCATCTCTCGCACCAACTGGCGGTTCGACTCGGTGTCGTCGACGATCAGGACTGAGGCTGGCTGAAACCGCTCCTCGCTCTCGACCACATTTGCTCGCCGCGGTGGACTCGACGACACCGGGACGCGTTCGAGCCGCAACGTGAAGACAGTCCCCTTGCCCTGCTCGCTCTCGACCTGGAGCGTTCCTTGCATGAGCGTGGCCAGTTGTCGGGAAATCGCCAACCCCAGACCGGTGCCGCCATACCGGCGACTCTGGCCGGGTTGCTGGGCGAACGACTCGAAGATCGAGGCCAGGTGGGCGCTCGGAATGCCGACGCCGGTGTCGATGACCCGGATGGTCAGATCGGCCGTATCTCCGAGCACAACCGCGTCGAGCGCAACCTCGACCCTGCCACGGTCGGTGAACTTGATCGCGTTGTTCACCAGGTTGGCAAGAATCTGCCTGAGCCGAATCTCGTCGATACTGACATATCGCGGCACCGTGGGCGTGACCGCCACGATCAATGCGAGTCGTTTGCTCTCGGCCAAACCGCGGTACATCGTACAGATTCCGGAAGCCAGCTCCGGCAGATCGACGACCACCGGGCAGATCTCGAGGCGCCCTTCTTCGATCTTGGCCAGATCGAGCAGATCGTTGACGAGCGCGATCATGACCTTGCTCGAGTCGAGGATCGCCTCGACGGCTGCGCGCTGATCGGTCGTCATCGGCCGCCGCGCCAGAACCTCGGCGAAGCCGAGAATGGCGTTCATCGGCGTGCGAATGTCGTGACTGACCCGGGCCACGAACTCGCTCTTGGCACGACTCGCGGCTTCGGTCTTCTCTTGCTCGCGCATCAACTCAGACTCGACGGCCAAGCGCACGCGCACCTCACGCGCCAGTCGCCGGTTCCACCACAGAATCACGCCGACGAAAAACATGCCGATCACGAGAAAGACCGCCACCCAGCGCCCAACCTGGCGCCAGAACTGCCCGGAATCGGGACGGGCAGCCTGTTCGAAGCACAGACGCTCGATGGTCATCCGCTCGGAGGCCGGAATGGTCTCGAGAAACCGGTCGATGATGTCACGCAGGGGAGCCAGGTCCTTGCGCACCCCGATCGAGACTGCGTATGGGTAAGGGGTCACCCCGGTGACCGCGATGACGTCACCGAGCACCAACTTCTGCACCGCACAGGTGATCGATGGGATGGCGTCGATATAAGCGTCGAGGTCGCCCCGCGCCAGCGCCAGCAAACCTTCTTCGTTGTCACGAACCGGCACCACCGTCACGTCGGGGAAATCGCGGGCCAGCAGGCTCTGGACCGCATACCCCTGCACCACACCAACCCGGCGACCCGCCAGTTCTTCGAGCCGATTGGCCGTCGCGGACTCCCGGCGCGTGGCGATGACCATCGAGGTCTGGAAGAACGGTCTTGTAAATACAAGGTATTTTTCTCTCTCGGGCGTCACCATCAGGGCCGAGAGAACATCGACCTCCCCCCGGGCCGCGGCTTCCATCGTGGCAGACCAGGTTCGCGCTTGGCCGGGGTCGAAGCGAATCGCCAGCGCATCGGCAATTTTGCGCAAATACTCCGCGGCAACCCCGCGGTGCACACCCTCGGTGTCACGATACTCGATCGGCGCCCAGGCCGGATCGAAGCCCAAGCGCAGGTTGCGATGGGCCTGCAACCAGGCCTTTTCGGTGGAGGTCAGGCCGAACTCCTGTTTGCCATCCGTCTGTGCCATGAGCGGGATCCAACGCCGCCGGATAACGCGATGCTCCTCGTCGGTGATCGCATCGAGCCCTTTCTGCAGCAGATCCCGCAACACAGACCGGTCGCTGCGCACAGCCAAATGGAGCCGGGAGTCATCGAGTACACCCAGCACTTTCTGCACTTTCAGATTGGTGATCAGGTTCTTTTCGATATCATGGCCGGCCTGGGCCATGGTCAATACGGCGGCCTCGGCCTGGCCGGACGACACCGCCGCCAGAGCCTCGCCGCACGACGGGAACGGCAGGAGTTGCGCGGCCGAGGCCTGTTCGCGCAACAAAACAACGATGCCATCCCCTTGGTTGTGGGCCACGCGGCGCCCGGCCAGATCGTGCACGCTGCGTATCACCCGGTCGCTTTCACGGGTCAGAATGACGTGCGGTGAAGCCAGGTAACTGCGGGTGAAGAGCAACCATCGCTCGCGGTCTGGGTTACGACTGGGCCCCAGCAGTCCGTCGATTTCACCGCGCCGGCAGCGCTCTTGAATCTCGAGCCATTGGCCGCAGACGACCTCGATGTGACAGCCCAGCTTCTTCGCGACCAACGCGACATAGTCGGCGTTGATGCCACAATGCCGGCCCTCGCCATCGACAAAATCGAAGGGCGGCCACGCGGCATCGGCGCCCATGCGCACGGTCGGGTGCGCCTCCAGATACGCGCGTTCGCCTTCGCTCAGCGCGACAACCGGGTCAGCCGACGCGGGAACTGCCAGCAACAACCCGACGGCACAGGCCAGCACCCCCAGCCAGAGACGCGCCGCCCGTGCCAAGATCGGTGTGGCGCCAAACGGGGGCAGCCGCATCGGCCGCCCCCGCTTTTCGCAATACATGGTATTGCTCGCCACGCCGGGTTACATGACCTGGTAGTCGCTGGTCTTGGTCTTGTTGCTGTCGTCGGCGAACAACGCCTCGAGGAACTCCTTGGGCTCGAACGGCCGCAGATCATCCATTTTTTCGCCGATGCCGATGAACTTCAACGGCGCATGCACCTGCTCTTGCACGGCAAACAGGACACCGCCCTTGGCGGTGCCGTCGAGTTTGGTCATGATGAGCCCCGAAATCTCGATCGCCTCGTTGAAGGTCTTGGCTTGCTGCACGGCATTCTGACCGGTCGTGGCATCGACGACCAGGAGCGTCTCGTGCGGCCCGCCCTCGGCTTCCTTGGCGATGATCTTGCGCAGTTTCTTCAGTTCGTCCATGAGATTGGCCTTCACGTGCAGACGGCCGGCGGTGTCGATGACGAGGAGATGCGCGTCACGCTTCTTCGCCGCGTGGATCGCATCGAACACCAGCGCCCCGGGATCACCACCCTCGGCGCCACGAATCACCTCGACACCGACACGGTCGCCCCAGATCTGGATCTGGTCGATGGCCGCGGCGCGGAACGTATCGCCGGCCGCAAGCAGAACCTTCTTGCCGGCCTGCGAATAGTGGCGTGCCAGCTTGGCAATCGTGGTCGTCTTGCCGACGCCGTTGACCCCGACGATGAGCACCACGTTGAGGCCGGCATTGTTAACGTTCATCTGTGGACTCATCTGGGTGAGCTTCTTCATCAACGCGTCTTTGAGGATGTCGTAGACCTTGCCGGCGTCTTTGATGTCTTCGTCGGCCACGCGTTTCTTGAGCATGTCGAGCAGTTCGTGCCCGGTCGTCACGCCGATGTCAGCCTCGTAGAGCGTCTCTTCGAGGTTGTCCATGAGGTCGTCATCGATCTTGGTCGCGCCCACCACCAGGCGCTTGAGCTTCTGCACAAAACCGTCACGGGTCTTTTTGAGCCCGTTCTTCAGCCGGTCGAACCACGATAACTGCGGTTCCGGTGCCGCCTCGGCCACCGCCGCCGCGGGCGCGCTCTCGACCACGGGCTTCACTGACTCGACGGGTTTCTCGAGCGGTTTGTCGACGGGCCTCTCGGCCACGCGAGCGTCGGTTTCACGCGCCTGGGGCCGGGCTTCCGCTGTGGCAGGCGGCGGCTCCTCGCCGTGATCGACACCCATCGACACATCGTCGTCGACGGCATCGTCTTTCTGGTCGAGTTCGATCTCGGTCGAGTCATCGCCGGCCGGCGCGAGCAACGGACGGTCTTCGTCTTCGATCACCATGCGGTTGACCGAGGTCCTGCTGACTTCCTGGTCGTCGCCGTCGGGGTCTTCGAGAGGCACGAGCAACGCGAACAGAAACAGCGTGAGCCCTGAGACACCGGTGACCAGCGAGACCACCAGTTGCTGCTCACCGGCCTGGTAGTAGATCAAACCGGCCTCGATCAGCAGACACAGGCCGATCAAGAACACCACGATCCGCGGTTCGTCCCAGGTATTCGCGGTTTGCGGTTTCGTTTCTTGCGTCATGGGTTCCTCCGTGGCCGCGCCTGCGGCAGGATCTACGCGGTCTTCGCCAACTCGGGCTTGTTGGTGGTGAACTCACGCACCTTGTCGTGGTCTTCGAAGCGAATCGAGATCGGCCGACTGATGCCGGTCTTCTCGAGGGTGATGCCATACAATGTATCTACAGCCTGCATCGTCTCTTTGTTGTGGGTGATCAGCAGGAACTGCGTCTTGTCGGCGAAACTGCGCAGCAGGCGGCAGAAGCGGCGGACGTTGGCCTCGTCGAGCGCAGCCTCGACCTCGTCGAGTAGACAGAACGCCGGCGGTTTGACCTGCAGGATGGCGAACAGCATGGAAATCGAGATCAGCGTCTTCTCGCCACCCGAGAACAGTTCGAGGGTGGTCAGCTTCTTGCCCGGCAACTGGGCGTGGATCTCGACATTGCTTTCGAGAGGTGCGTCCGGATTCGTCAATTTGAGATGGGCATTGCCGCCCGGGAACAAGATCTGGAAGATCTCGCCGAATGCCGAGTTGATCGAGGCAAAGGTCTCGCGGTAGCGCTCGATCGAGATCCGCTCGATCTCGGCGATGACCTTGTTGAGCGAATCGGCCGCGTCGGTGAGGTCTTTGATCTGCGCCAGCAGGAACTCGTGGCGCTCTTTCGTGCGTTCGTAGTCTTCGATGGCCAATGGGTTCACGGGCTCGAGCGACTGGCGCTCGGCACGCAGATCGCTGAGCCGGGTCACGACGCTGTCGCGACTGTCGACCTTGCGAACCTGGGACAGGCCTTCGTTCAGATCGAAACCGTACTCGTTGACCAGCACCTCTTCTTTCTGTTTGGCATGGGCGTTGATCTCGGCGAGTTTGACGTCGAGCTCGTTGAGCTTGGCGCGGGTCGCCTCCTCCATTTTGAGCCGGCTCTGATGCTGACGATCGAGCGCCTCGATCGACTGGGCCATTTTTCGATAACGCTCGGTGGCGGTTTCGAGTTCGGCAGCCAACTGTTTCTGCTCGGTTTCGAGGGCGTTGCCGGCATTGGTGTGCTCGGCCAGTTTGGTCTCATAATCGGCGAGTGCCTTGATCAGGCGCTCACGTTCATCGATGGCGGCTTTGCGTTTTTTCTCGGCATTGTCGTGACGCTTCTTCGTCGCTTCGATCTCGCGCCTGGCGGCTTTGATCTGCTCGGCATATTGGGCCTCTTTGACCCGCCCGTCGGCCATCGCCTTCTGGGCCTTCAAAAGACCGTTGCGCAGCTCATCTTCGACGCCCGATTGCGATGCCTGCCGCTTGGCAATGGCGGCGTTTTCCTGCTCGAGTTCAGCCATGGCAGCACGCAACTCGGCGCTCTCGGTCTCGAGGCGTTGCCGCTGCGCCGACAACTCTTCGCGATCGGCCTCGATCTGGGCAAAGACCGCCCGCTTCTCGGCCATCTTCTTGTTAACGTCGTCGCGGCGGTGCTGCAGGAACTCGAGGCTCTGCTTGCGCCGATTGAGCTTGTCTTCGCGTTCGCGCACCGAGACCATGAGTTGGTCGCGCCGGGTGCGTCGCGTGCCCAGTTGCGACCGGGCCGATTTCTCTTCGAGTTCGAGTTTCTCTGCTTTGGCGACGAGGTCTTCGAGTTCGCGCTTGCGGCTGAGCATGCCGCCGCCCTTGCCCGCCTCGGCACCGCCGGTCATGGCCCCCGAGGAGCGCACGACATCGCCTTCGATGGTGACGATGCGATTGAAATCACGACTGCCCTTGGCGTAGGCCACCGCGGCATCGAGCCGCTCGAAAATGAGGACACGCCCGAGCAGGTGGACCATGGCCTGATAATATTGCGGGTCGAACTCGACCAGATCGAGCGCCACGCCCAGACAACCCTGCACCCGCGGCGCCTCGAGGCGCGGCGGCGGCCGCAGCATGTCGAGCGGCAGGAAGGTCACGCGGCCCCACTTGTTCTGCTTGAGCATCGCGATGCCGGCCTCAGCGGTCGCCGAGTCGCGCACGATCATGTCTTGGATGCTGCCACCGAGTGCGGTTTCAAAGGCGACTTCCTGGCCTCGCGGCACCTTGATCAAGTCGCCGACGATGCCGCAAACACCGGGCAGTTCGCGGTCTTTGCGGGCGAGCAATTCGCGCACGCCGCGGTTGAGCGACCCTTCGTTGCGCGATTGCAGTTCTTCGATCGCGTGCCGACGCGCATGCGCGATCTTGACCTGGTCGGCAAGCGAGGTCGCCTGCTCTTCGAGGCGCGCCACCTGACGATCGAGATCTTGACACTCGCGCCGGTCTTTGTCGATGACCACAGTTTCGAGCACCAACTCGCGGTTCAACGCATCGATATCGGCGACCACCCGCTCGGTATCACGTTCGAGCAGGGCAATTGCCGTGCTCAGATCGTCGTATTCGCCGCCACCGCGGTTGAGCTGACGATTGAGCATGTCGATCTGCTGCTGCGCGCTGGCCAGTTTGTTTTTGCCCTCGGACAACCGCATGGCGACCTGGAAAGCAGAGTCTTTGTTGCGCGTGAGCTGGCGGAGATGTTCGGCCAGCGACTCCTGGGCCTTGGTCTCGGCCGCCGCGGCATCGCTCACCGCCTGCGTGGTGGCCGCGTGGTCTTCTTCGAGCTTGGTCAGGGTTGCCGTGGCCGCCGTCATCTCGTCGGTGCCGTTGGCGATGGCCACCGACAACTGCTCGATCTCGGTGCCGATGTACTCGCGCCGGGTGTGGTTCTCGCGCAATTCTTCTTTCAGCTTGTATGCGGCCTGCCGTTCGACCTCGAGGCGGCCACCCACCTGGTTGAACACCTCTTTGAGTCGGGCGATCTCGGTTTCGAAGCCGGCCAACTCGCTGTGCGTGCCGTCTTTCTTGGCCTTCAGTTCTTCGATGAACTGCTGGATCTCTTCGAGTTTGGCCACCAGTCCGCGTTTCATCGAGGCGACGTTCTCGCGTTCCTGGTAGAAGCCGACCAGGTCGAAGACGAGCAGATCGATCTCGAGACTGCGAATCCGGTTGGTCAGATCCTGGTGCTGGCGGGTGCGCGCGGCCTGCTCGGCCAGAGGCCCGAGCTGCCCCTCGATCTCGTTGACGATGTCGCGCACGCGGGTGATGTTGGCTTGCGTGTGATCGAGCTTCGTGAGCGCACTGGCCTTGCGATGTTTGAACTTGGTGATGCCTGCCGCTTCTTCGATCAGCGACCGGCGGTTCTGGATGCGTTGAAAAATGATGTCATCGATGACACCCTGGCCGATCACCGAATAGCCTTCCTGACCGATGCCGGTGTCCATGAGCATTTCGCGAATGGTGCCCAGCAGGGTGCGATCGGCATTCAAATAGTAGTTGCTCTCGCCCGAGCGGTACAGCTCGCGCGCCAGGCTGACCTCGGTGAAATCGAGCGGCAATCGCCGGTCTTCGTTGTCGAGCACGAGCTTGACCGCGGCAAAGCTGGCGCTGCGCATTGCCGGCGTGCCGGCAAAGATGACGTCGCGCATCGACGAGCCGCGCAGGGTCTTGGAACTCTGCTCGCCAAGCACCCAGCGAATGGCGTCGCAGACGTTGCTCTTGCCCGATCCGTTCGGGCCGATGATGGCGGTGATCCCTGGACCAAAGGTGAAAACCGTCTTGCGCGCAAACGACTTGAAACCCATCAGTTCGAGGGATTTGAGATACATCGCCATCACTCCTGGAGGTTTGTCAGTGGATCCCCATGATTACCACGGTTAGGTCGTCGTTGACCAGAGGGGCCGACGATTCGACGAACTTTCTCACCTCGGCCACGAAGCCGGCCTCGTCGAGGGCCATGCGCTCGCGCGCAAATGCCCGCCATGCTTCGACGCCATCAGCCGCTCCCGTCAACTCGAACTGATCGATGACCCCATCGGTGTAGAAGATCAGGCGGTCGCCCGGTGCCAGCACCAGTTCTCGTTTACCGAAATCGCTCTCGCGAAACAGGCCGAGCAACGTGCCCGTCGACTCGAGGAACTCCATGGTACCGGTTTTCACGCACCAGTACAAGGGGGGTTCGTGGCCGGCGTTGGCATACACCAGGTGACGTGTGTCAGGGTCGTAATAGGCGAGGCAGGCACTGGCATGGAACCGCGTTTCAGCGCCGAGATAGCGCTTGAAGGCACGATTGACGCCTGTCAATACTTTGTCTGGCGAGCCCCCACGTTCGGCGCGTTCGTGCAGCAGACTGCTGACCATGGCCATGACCAGCGCTGCGGGGATGCCCTTGCCCGAGGCATCGCCGATGAGAACTCCATGCCGCCCTTTTTCGCATTTGGCGCAATCGCTGTCATTTTCCTCGACGCACTCGTCGCGATCACGCCGTCCGGAGCGACATGACAACAAGTAATGATAGAAATCGCCGCCGATCTCGAGCGCTGCCCGTGCATAGGCGGCATACCGCACCACCTGCGTCTGCGGAGCTTCACGTGGCAATACACTGTCTTGCACTACACGTGCCATCGCCAGCTCGCGCGCCAAGGTCGCGCTCTTCTGTTGCAACTGGTCGGCACGCTCGGCCAGCTCACGGTGCAGTTTCAGGTTCTGCAACGCGATACCCGCCTGATCGGCCAGCACGAGCAGTTGCAGCATCTCGTCGTCGTCGAGCGGTTCGTCGGGATCGGCCCGGTCGACCACCAACACCCCGGTCGGCGCCCCACCGCTGGCAATCGGAACAATCGCCGCGGTGCCCGAGCCCAGACGGGCGAACAACTGCGGATCGGGGTCGGTGACCCGCTCCGGCGCTTTGATCAGCATCGGCGCCCGCTGGCGAAACACCTTGACCGCAAGCGCGGGCTCGGCCACATCACCGCGCAACGTCAGGCCCTGCAATACTTCGTCACTCACTCCGAGCGCTTGTGCTGGCACAAGAGCCTGCCGTGCTTCATCCCATTGATAGAGGATGGCGCGGTCGCAATCGACCGTGCGGACCACCGTTTCGAGGATCAGCGAGGCCGATCGATCGGGCGTAAACCGCCGCAGATCGTCCATTGCCTGCGACAGGTCATGGAACTCGCGAAAGAAGCGCAACTCCCGCCGGTAGACCGAGTACCGCTGCACCGAGAGCACAAACGCGGCAAACAGCACCAACATGGCGAGATCCCAGATCCAGAACGACACGTCATCGGGTCGGACATGCGACCACACGACGATGGCAAAACACCCCAGGTACCCGCCGATCAGGGCAATGCGCCGCCAGGACGGGAAGGGCCCGGGAACGGCGGTCGACGGCCCCGACACGGGTTCACCAGGGGTCACCACCGGCCGACACCCCGCCGGGCCAGGTGCTCAGAGGTCACCGCCGCCATCGCCTTCCTCGGGTTCGTCGGGCAGCGCCGAGAGATCCTGGTCTCCCCACTCGACCAACCGCAGAAACAGCTTCTTCGGACTGCGGGCGTCGATGATGAAACGCTTGTCTTTTTCGAGGTAGCTCTTCAAGCGCTGGCGGATCTTGAACATGAGATCTTTTGTAAATACAGTCTTGGTCTCGAAACTGGAGGTGAAGGTCGAACTGAACTTGCGCCAACTCTCGGAAAGCGACTGCGGTCGCCCGCGTTTCTTGAGATCGGCATAGATGCGCTCGACCATGGCCTCGTAGATTTCGGCGCCATTGAACGAGAAGAAAAAGACCACCGGCGGGAGAAACCCGAACGTCTGCACCAGTTGGCGGGCCCGGCTCACCAGCTTTTCGCCGTCACCCTGAAGGTGGGCGACCTCTGAGCGCATGATGCGCATCAGCATCAAGTCGATGTCTTTGCGGTTGAGGGTGCGGATGATGTCGAGTTCAGACGGAAAGAACTTCTGCAGGATCGGCAGAATCGCCTCGATTTTCTCGGAACTGAGAAACTGGATGTTGCGATAATACGTGTCCGGGTTCTTGCGCTTCATGTCGCCAAGAATGCGCTCGAACTGCAGGATGAACTCGTATTTCGTCGCTGCCGCCGTCATGTCGCGTTGTGCACCTTCGTTGCCTGCCAGGGTTCGCGCGCCGGCCACTCTCATGCGCCCATCGGGGTTTCGAGGCGACGCCACGTTCACCCACCCGAGGCACCGCCTCGGATAAATGAATCTTTATTTTACCACAAGCCGGGCGATGATTCAACGGTCAACACGCCCCAAAACGACACCGCCGCTCGACGCCAGTCGGGGTCGGGCGGCGGGGGGGTCAGGGGGCCAAAGCCCAGGTTGTGAGCGGTCATCGAGCGGGTCGGGATCCCCGAGTGGATTATCAATATTGAGGTCGGGCACCTGACCGCGAAGATAGCTCAGGAAGTCGAGCAGCGACCCGGAATAGGCCTGGATCAGCGGCACCAGATTCTGCTTGAACATCACCGTTCCCTCCGTTCTTCAGCCCCACGATTCATTGGCCCTCAAACCCAGCATCTCTTGGGTTCTCTCGATTCATCGACATCATTCACGAAAAACTTAACGGGGCGCTTGCTCTTCCTGTGCGGGCGGGGGGGTTGTACCCCTCGACCATCCGTGATATCATCGCTGGCATCTCGGAAGTGGGCTGACCATCGGGGTCCCACCGAGAACTGGCAATTTTCTCGATCGCGGAGGACATTTATGCAACGACACACCCTTGGTTTTCTCTTCGTGGCTCTGGTGCTCTGCCTGGCCACCGGCTGCGGGATCAACGATGCGAACCCGCTCAACACCGTCGCCCAACTGGCCACTGCCCCAACAGCCCCCATCGGGAACGCCTCGGTTCGCGTCGCGTTGCGCGTCAGCCCCGACCTGCCCGAGACGGCCCGCGCGACGCTGCGCGCAGCAACCGGCAGCTCGACCACCGTTCTGTTCCGCCTCGTCATCATTGATACACAGGCCGCCACGGCAACCTTTCGAGAAAAATCGGTGACGGTCACCGCCGGTGAAATCGCCGAAGCGACCTTCGACAACATCCCGACCCGGCCCGTCGTCGCCCAGGTCCAGATCAACGGCGGCAACATCGCCGGGTATAAAGATTTCCAGGGTGGTGAAGACCTCGTTGCCGGTGAGAACCGCATCGTCTGCGCACCGGCCGGCAGCAACACCCGGTCCGATATGGTCGCGCGCGTCATGTTGGCCGCCGTCAGCGACACCAACATCCTGCGCACCATGCCGACGCAATTGGCCCAGGCTGCGCGCCAGGCCGTCCAGAGCGTCGATCTCACGTCCGAGACGGCCCGGGAGAATGCGTTGAACAAGTTGGTCGAGCAATCGAGTGTCGCCACCGGTCTCGTCCGCCTCGGCCTGGGCACCGATTCGACGACCATTCGCGGCACGGCGAGCGGCACCGCCAGTTGGACCCGCACCATGCCCGAACTGATGAGCGGTGCCGACTTGTTCGGCAACGACCTGAGCGGCCTCTATCTCGAGCGCGTGGTTCGCCACGGCCTCAATGGTGTCGACGGCATCGTCGCCCTGCGGCACCAGAGCCAACCGGCGGGCGTCATCGTCCGCCTCAACAGCGAAG
Organism: uncultured bacterium; assembly: GCA_964483805.1. GTDB lineage: Bacteria > Muiribacteriota > Ozemobacteria > Ozemobacterales > Ozemobacteraceae > CAZADH01. Next base: position 10,669 of record CAZADH010000035.1, on the reverse strand, counting down.
GCAACCGCGCCGCCTATTGTCGCAATCCAGGACCGCTGTTCACCTTCGTCGTGCTGCCCAACGGGCAGATCATCGCCGGCGGTTTCCACTACGAGCGTCGATGCCCCGTCGTGTTCGCCTGGAATCCGCAGGCCGATGGTCGTACCACCACCACGGCCGGCGGCAACCACAATCTGGTCTGGGAACGGTTCTTCACCGATTATCCCGCCACCGAGGACGAGCCGACGGCCGGCGTGACCAACATGACTTTCGACGGGCGCGACACTCTTGTCTGTGCGGTCCGCGACGCCCGCAATCGGCTGGTCCGGTATCTACGTGTGAATGTCAATACAGGAGAAATACTCCCTGAGCCGCCGGCCACGCCGATTCCGGTGGTGGTCCCCGACGTCAGCATCGCCAGTCCGAGCGTGGGCGCGGTTTTTGCCGTCGGCACACCCGTGAACATCGTGGCGTCGGCAGCGATTTCGTCCGGAACGGTCCGCGAGGTTCGCTTCTTCATCGGCCCGCGTTTCGTGGCCACCCGCAGCACGCCGCCCTACATCATCACGTTGCCCGCCACCTTGACCGCGGGCATCTACGAGGCGCGTGCCGCGGCAATCAGCGACGCCGGCATTCTCAAGGTTTCCGAGCCGGCAATCTTCGAACTGATCAACCCGACCGCCTCCCCGACCTACCGGACGTTCACGATCAACAACGAGACAGTGGTCAAACTCACCGACGAGAACCACGACGACATGCTGCTGCGCGTCTGGCGCGATGACACGGCCACCGAGCCGACGTTCGTCGCCGATCCGCCACAGAACGATTTCCGCGAGTACGCCGATCGTCTCGGCCAGTTCACCTTCAACATTCCGGCATCGCATCCGCTCTACATGTTCCATATCAAGCTGACCCACTGGGTCTACGCCACAGGATGCGAGTCACTCGAGCAGGTCACCGAAGCTTACGTCGGGCACCAGGTGCTGTTGCGCGGCATCGGCGAACAGAGCAGCGGCCAGTTTGCGCCGTGCATGCCGTTGCAAATCAAGCAATCGCAGGCCAAGAACGTGGTGTGCATGGGGGCGTTCAATGTGACCGGGGGTCTGTACCGTATCGTGGCATTCCACCTGCGCGACATGACCCAAACCGGGTTCCTCGGCCAGCAGGTGCCATATCGCGTATTTACAGTCGATATGAGTCGCTTGCCCAGCGCCCCGCCGAATCTGCTGCCTCCCCCCGACCCGACTCCGGCCCTGGTGGCACCCGAGATCGCGCGCATGGCCGGTGTGCTCGGCAACGCGATTCGCGGCGTGCCGTCGTTCGACTACCAGGCGATTTACAACGCCACCAAGAACCCGGTGTGGAACATGCCGATTCCGCAACTGAGCGTGCTCGAGGAACACAACCTTCCCTACATGTTCCCCGACTTCCACCAGCCGTTCAACGCCACGCAGACTGCGTGGCGCATGCTGACCGAGCCCGACCAGCTCGACGGTCGCACCAACGTTTACACGACGACGGTCCGCAACGCGTTCGGCGCGCGCCCATTCATCTACCTGTACCGCAACAACCAGTTCGTCACCGCCACCGAAACGCTCGATGAATACAACGCGCCACGCTGGAAGTTCGCCACGCAACCCGAACAACTAAAGGTCGTGCTCGATGTCAACAAGCGGGTCATGTCGGGCACGGTACCGACGGTCGCGTTCAAGGTCGACCTCGCGACCGACCTGCGCACCCCGTTGCGCGATGCCAGCGACACCTATCTGTTCAAGACCGTGCGCCCGGGCAGCCTGGTCATCAACGACTGGCGGGGTGAGAACCAGGCCTCGCTGGTGGTTGACGAGGTCGAACTGAGCGCACGCTACAGCCAGACCTACGATCGTGACACCTGGCGCAACATCGAACAACCGATCGCCACCGGGTCGTTCCGCATGAGCTCGGCCGATCCGTCGCACCCGTATCGGGTGGTCGGCACGTTCGATCAGAACGGTCTGATCCGCGCCGTGGTTTTCCGAGGCACGGTCGAGGTCGGCACCCTCACCCGCGAGGCGCAAGACAACTCGATGGGCCAGTGGGTGTACACCGACAAGGCGACCCAGTTTACGGCCCGCAACGGCATCGGCTTCTACGACAACTGAGCGCGCACCAGCGCACGCTCGCACCCCGACCGGCCGCCTGTGGCCCCGGTCGGGGTTCTTGTTTTGCTGGCGGTTCGATTCTTGACACAACCTGCCCGTGCCGATAGTATGGAATGGAGTCACATGTCGGGCGGACGCCCGTGGTCTTTGACAGCAACAGGGCTGAACCCTTCTTCCCGCGGAAAGTATCGATTAGCGAGTATCCCGCCATACTTTCTAACGGGAGGTTTTCCATGAATTTTCGTCGTTCAATGATCGTTGTTGCCATGGTGTTGGTTGCCGTGATGGGAATGACCGCGATGGCTCAGGCCACCACGCCGACGAGCAACGATGAAGTCCAGAAGCAGATTGCGGCCCTCCAGGCCGAATTGAAAGACCTGCAACGCTCTCTTCGCCGTATCAATGAAGAGGGCAGTGCCAGTGACCAAGACAAGGCTCAGCAGTTGATGGAGCGTATTGGTGAGATCCGCGAGCGGATTGCCCAACTCAAAGAGCAGTCCGGGAGCGGTCAGTAAGCGATGTATCGAACGGCCCGATTGCGGTCAGCCCGATCGACATGATGACTCTTTCACCAACACCCCGGTGCGCGCAAGTGCCCGGGGTGTTTGGTGAGCGGAACCAAACCGCCTTTTTGCAGCGAGGGGATCAATGATAGAAATACAAAGTATGACGTCACCATGCGCCATGCGGTGGCGCGGTTGCCGTGACGGGCAACCCCTGCGCGAGACGTGTCGCGAAATCCTGTCCTGCACCACGAGGGCGCACGATGATTGACCCGCGTATAACCAGCGAACCGGGGCTCCACGTGCTGTTGATTCGGTGCGACACCATGCGCATCGTGGCGGCGCAGCTCGACCACGAACTGTTGGCCCTGATGCGACTGCCCGCGCGCGATCCGGTGGGGGAGACCGTCGCCGAGTGGTTGCCGGCACCGATCGGCGTCGAACTGGCCAAGTGGTGCGAAGACCACTGGCGACAGCGTGAACCGGGCCACCCCCTGGCGATCACCGACCCGACCGGTCGCCTGCCGGCCCTATGGGCAACCGCCATCACGTTGCAGTCGTCGTTCGATTTTTCCGTCCAGGCTCCCCTGTTGATCTGTATCCTGCAGGCAGCGCCACAACAACCCCAGCAGGCTGTCGCACCACCGTCGACAACCGCCCCCTCGCCCGCCACCGACGACAGTACCGATGAGAACCCCGCGCGCCTGTACCGGATCCTGGTCGCCGAGGACAACCGCGAAAACCAGATCGTGGCCACCTCGTTTCTCGAGAAAGCCGGTTATCAGGTCGAAGTCGCCAGCGACGGCGAAGCTGCCGTCAGCGCCGTGGTGCGTGGCGGTATTGATCTTGTATTGATGGATTGCATGATGCCAGCCCTCGATGGTTTTTCGGCCTGCCGTCAGATCCGGACGGTCACCCGTAACCAGCCCCGCCTGCCAATTATCGCGCTGACCGCCCACAGCGGCGAGCGCGACCAGGCGGCCTGCCTCGCTGCGGGCATGGACGATTTTCTGGCCAAGCCGTTCTCACCCACCGACCTGATCGACAAAGTGCGGCAGTGGCTCGCTTTCCGCCGCAGTGTCCCGTTCATGCCGGCAACCCCAACGGGCCACGCGGCCGACCTGGCCACGGTCGATGCCTGCACCGCCCCCTTGCCGCCACCGAGTGAACCTGGGCCGAGCATTACCCTCAACGCGGCAGTCGCGTTCGGGGCGCTTGGCGACGAGATCGATCTCGAGCGGCTGCGTTTGTCGACAATGAACAACGACAAGCACCGCCAGACCCTGATCCAGGGTTTCTGTCAGAACATGCCGATCCGGCTTGGCAAACTGAAATCGGCGCTGGCGGCGAGCGATCAGCGCTTGACCGAATTCTATTGTCACAGCATCAAGGGCGCCGCGTCGATGCTGGGCGCAGAGCGGCTGCGCCGCCTCGCCGAACAGGCGGAGCACCATGCGACGACCGGGGATCTGGCCACCGTTGCCCAGCTTGTCGGCCCCATCGAGAGCGCTTTCAACGCCATCGGCCCCACGCTGACCGCCATGCTGACCGCGGCGAGAGCGACCCCGGGTTAACCGCACTCGCATGCCGCGCACCGCCCGTCACGAGACGGCGCCGGCAAATATCAATACGTTATATTGCTAACGTATTGATATCTTTGCAACCATCACACCTGCACGAGGTGGTCGCCCAGGTTCTTGAGGCGGGCACAGAGAACCTTGATCATCTTCAGGGCGAAACTCGAGTTGTCGGCCAACAGTTGCAGCAACTGGTCTTGCGACATGGCCAACAGGCGGGTGTTGCGTTCGGCGGCCACCGCCGTGCCCGTGCGCGGCTGGGCGTTGAGCAGCGCCATTTCGCCGAAAAAGTCGCCGGCCTTGCACAAGCCCAGATGCATGCTGGTGCCGTCGGCGCGTCGCCGCACGATCTCAACGCTGCCTTCGAGCACAACGTAGAAGTAGTTGGCGGCGTCGCCTTCCCAGAAGATGACCTCGTCACGTTTGTACGTGACCGAGAAGCGCTCGACGAGCTTCTTGTTATTGAAACCGTGCGCGGCTGCATACATGATCCCTCACCTCCGACCACCCGATGCCAAGAACGCGAAACGCCGCCTGTCCGGCGGCGTCCGCTGCCATCAATCGGTTTTTTGATCGACGGGCATGACGAAGTTCTTGTCGAGTGTTTTGTCGGTGAACCCCTTCAACCGCACGGCCGTCCCGTTCATGACGACCATGAAGAACTTGCCCATGAACTCCATGTAATCGAGGTCGCAGCCAACCACGGCGTGGGCGCCGAGAATCTCTGCTTCCTTGATCATCTCGGCCATGGCATTGTTCTTGGCCGTTTCTAGTTCTTTTTCATAACTTTCCACCCGTCCTCCCACCAGGTCCTTGAAGCCTGCCTTGATATCGGCAAGAAAACTGATGCCGAAGACGGCTTCGCCGGTGACGAGACCGAGGTATTGCTCGATGGGATGACCCTCAATGCTGTCGGTGGTGGTGATGAGCATGCGTCACTCCTTTTCCGGCTCAGGAAGGGGTTGCTGAATGCACTGAATCGTAACATGGTCGCCTCCTTCAGGACAAGGATTCCTGCCGCCGGGCCTGGGACTGCGTCTTCAGGCGCTGAATCTCGGTTTCCATGGTCGAGACCTTGGCGTGCAGCTTGTCGAGCAGATCCAGTTCGTGAGCGCATTTGGTGCGAATGGCGCTCTCGATCTGCTCGATCTGACGACGGTAGTTATCGATGCTGCTCTCGAGCAACTGCAGACGCAGCTCTTGATTGCCCGCCGGCGCCGCCGTGCCTTCGGCCGGCTGTTCGCGGGTGAACGGGATGATGACACCCATGGGCTTCCTCCTTGGAAGGGAGTTGACTAACGACACCTATCGGCACGATCCGCGTTTCCGTTGACGATCGCGGTGAAAAACACCGGGCCGCGAGCGATGCGGCCGCCCTTTGCATTTTGCGCGCCCCGACGTTATGATGTGCGCATGTCTGAGGCGCATGAACAGCGATCCGGCGCCGGCCCAACCGACACGGCGGGCGCGACTGCGCGTCCCTGCTCGCGCATCGGCCTGGTGGCTGCGATCGTCGGCGTGATCCTCATTGGCGCCGGCGCCTGGCGCGGTGATTTAACGCCGATCTTCCAGAAGGCCACCACGATTTGTCTGCAATGCATCGGGATCGGTTGAGATGCGACGTCGGCCCTTCACCCAACTGCTGGCGGCATTGCTGACCAATCCCTGGGTCCCCGGATTTCTGCGGGGCCAGATTTTCACCGGCGGCACCAAACGGATCTGCGTGCCGACCCTCAACTGCTACAGTTGCCCCGGAGCGCTGTTCGCCTGCCCGGTCGGCGCCGCCCAGGTGACGCTCTCAGCGGGTGGCGGCCTCGATCCCACGGCAACCCACACGCTCTGGACCCGGCTTGCAGCCATCGCCGACTCGACCCCGATGTTCGTGGTCGGCTTCCTCACCCTGATCGGGGCCCTGGTCGGCCGCGGCACCTGTGGTTGGTTGTGTCCGTTCGGTGCGCTGCAAGATCTGGTCGCGAAGATCCCGGTGCCGAAGTATGCCGGACCGCGATTTTTTGGTTGGGGACGCTACGTCGTCCTGGTTGTCTTGGTCATCGGGTTGCCGGTGATGGCCCTCGAGGTCAACATGGGTGCGGGCGCGAACGGCGGCATGCCCCTGCCGGCCCGGCCCATCCTCAAAGCCAGCGAAACCGGCGAAGGGGAACCGAGTTTCTGCAAGTATCTGTGTCCGGCCGGCACCCTGGAGGGGGGCATCCCTTTGCCCTTGTTGCGCAGCGACCTGCGCTCGACACTGGGGTGGCTCTACGCCTGGAAAGTCTCGTTGTTGGCCGGCATCCTGTTGCTGATGCTGTTCTTCAAGCGTCCGTTCTGTCGCTGGCTGTGTCCGCTGGGTGCGTTCTACGGCCCATTCAACCGCATCAGCATCGTGCAGTTGCACCACTCGCCGGACCACTGCACCAACTGTGGGCTCTGCCGACGACGGTGCCCGGTCAGCATCGACCCGACCCGTGACACTGCCCGCGACGATTGCCTGCGCTGCGGCGACTGCAGCAGCGGCTGTCCGCAGCGGTGTTTCTCGTTCACCCCCGGTTTTGCGGCCGGCCTGGGCGCCGGCGAGAACGCGACAGGAGCACGCGCGGCGGGGCCACTTCCCCCCGAGCACGGCAACCCGACAACGTAATCTTTTGTAAATACTTCAATCGCCATCTGCTGCTTCGTTGCGGCGGAAATCAAGGGTTCTGCGAGCGACACCATGACAAACTCCCATTCGGCCCCCTCACCGGCCGCCGGGCTGACGGCACGATCGGCAACCACCATCATCAACGAACCGCACTGGCGCCCGGGTGATCTGACGGGCCTGAGCCTCACCGTCATTGGCGCCGCCAAGAGCGGCCTGGCGGCAGCGCGGACCCTGGCCCACGCCGGCGCCCGGGTGTTGCTCAGCGACAGTCAGGCCCGCGAAAAGATCGCCGACCGCCTGGCCGAGGCGCATTTGCCGGCAACGGTCGAGATCGAGACGGGCGGGCACAGTGAGCGCGTACTGCACAGCGACGCGATTGTCTTGAGCCCCGGGGTGCCCCGGACGATCCCGATGCTGGCGCGCGCGGCGCAAGCGGGGATACCGATCATTGCCGAGATCGAAGCCGCGTATCGAATGTCGCAGGGCCGCCGCCTCGTGGTCACCGGCAGCAACGGCAAGACCACGACAACCACACTTCTGGCCGAGATGGTGCGCACCCGTTATCCAAAGACCTTTCTGGGAGGCAACATCGGCATTCCGATGCTCGACTTCGCAGCGGAGACCGATCGTAACTCGGTGCAGGTGCTCGAGGTGTCGAGTTTTCAACTCGAATCGATCGGGCATTTCACGCCCGACGTTGGTCTGATCACCAATTTCTACCCCAACCATCTCGACCGCTATCCCAGTTACGATGCGTATTGCGAAGCCAAGCACCGGCTGGCAATGAACATGGACCAGCGTCATTGGTTGGTGCTCAACGGCGATCAACCCCGCATGGTCGACCTCGCCCGACAGGTGCGTTGCCGGGTGGCCTGGTTCGGATTCGCCCCCCGGCCCGACCAACGGTGGATTTCGGTCGCCGACGACCAGATCGTGCAGGTGCATGAAGACGGGCGACGCGAGCCGTTGTTCCCGATTGCCGCGATCCGCGTGCCCGGGCGGCACAATCTCGAGAACGTCATGGCGGCAACGGCGGTGGCGCTGCTGGCCGACGTGCACCCCAAGCAACTGCAGGCGGTCGTCGCCGCGTTCCCCGGGGTCGAACATCGGCTCGAGTGGGTGCGCGAGCGCAACGGTGTCACCTACATCAATGATTCGAAGGGCACGAACTGCGCCGCCTCGATCATCGCGTTACGCGCGATGGACCACCCGGTCATCTTGATTGCCGGTGGCCGTGACAAGGGGACAGAACTCGAGGAGTGGGTGGACACCGTGCGTCAGCGGGCCCGTCATGTGGTGCTGGTCGGCGAGGCAAAGTCGCGTTTTCAGCCGGTTTTGGCGCCGCACGTGCCCTTGACCGAGGTCGCGACCTTCGCCGATGCTGTAAATGCCGCAGCCGGACTGGCCAGACCTGGCGAGACGGTTTTGTTGTCGCCCGCCTGCGCGAGTTACGACATGTTCACCGACTTCGAGGCCCGCGGTCGCCGCTTCAAGGAGTTGGTGCACGCGCTGGCTTGACGGTGATCCCGGATACGGGTATAAGTTCGGGGTATTCTCATCGACCGACCGTTGTTCGGCACCTGCCGACAGTATTACTACTATGATGCACGGCATACTCCGTGCCCCAACTGACGCACACGAATGAGCCAGGCGCAACCCGTACGACATTTCGATCACGCCCTGTTCTTTCTCGTCATCACGTTGATGGGCGTCGGTCTCGTCATGGTCTATTCGGCGTCGTCGGTCACCTCGATGTTCCAGATGGACGACGGGCTGTATTACCTCAAGAAGCAGTTGATGTGGCTCGTGGTCGCCGTGTTGGCGATGCTGGCCATGTCGCGCATTCATTACCGCAATCTCGAGACGCTTGCCGTCCCCTTGATGTTGCTCTCGCTCGTTCTATTGGTCGTGATCCTCATTCCGGGGGTCACCCGTGAGATCAACGGTGCCAAGCGGTGGTTGATTCTTGGCCCCATGCGTTTCCAGCCCTCCGAACTGGCCAAACTGGCCCTCATCATCTTCCTCGCCCGCTCGATCGCCAACAAGCAGGCCTTCATCGGTCATCCGCTGCGCGGGATCCTGCCGGATCTTCTCCTCGTCGGCATCACTGGCTTTCTCGTGCTCAAGGGGCCGAATCTCTCGACGGCGGCAACGATCGGCGCGGTGTATGTCGTAATGCTGTTTCTGGGCAACCTGCCGTTGCGTCATCTCGCGGTGATGGGGGCCTGCGGAATCACCGCCGTGGGCGTGTTCATCGTCAACGAGAGTTATCGCTTTCAGCGCCTGTTGGCGTTTCTCGATCCCTGGGCCAACGCCCGCAAATCCGGGTATCACATCATTCAGTCGCTGGTAGCGATTGGCTCGGGCGGGGTGTGGGGGCTGGGTCTGGGCAACTCGCGTCAGAAGTTCTTCATTCTGCCGGAACGCCACACCGATTTCATCTTTGCGATCATCTGCGAGGAACTGGGTCTGCTGGGCGGCCTGTTCGTAATCCTGCTCTTCGCGCTGCTGCTGTGGCGCGGCTACAAGATCGCCAGCCGGTCGCCCGACATGTTCGGGTTTCTGTTGGCGTCGGGCATCACCAGCCTGATTGCCGTGCAATTGCTGGTCAATCTCGGCGTCGTGTTGTCGTTGCTGCCAACGACCGGCATTCCGCTGCCATTCGTCAGCTACGGAGGATCGAGCGTGCTCTTCCTGGGCATCAGCGTCGGCATTCTTCTCAACATTTCCCGCCACGGGTCCGGCGAATTCGCCCTGATGGACGGTCGCCGGCGCACGGCATCGGTGCAGTTGTTGGACCCGGCGCTGGTCGAGCGGCCGACACGCCGCCAACGGGCCAGATAGACATACATTGTCAATACATCATTGATGACGCAACCGCTATTGCCTGCAACCCAACCACCAGCGGAACGCCGTGTTCTCTTGACCGGCGGCGGCACCGGTGGGCACATCTATCCAGCGCTGGCCATCGCCGACCTGGTCACAGAGCTGCGCCCGGGCGGGATCCGCCTGGGCTACGCCGGCCAACCAGACGGCATGGAAGCCGAACTCGTCGGGCGGCGGCGCGACATCACCTTTCTGCCGGTGCGTGCCGCCGGGATGCCTCGCCGGCTCTTCGGGGCGTGGCCCCGGTTCGTCTGGCGCAACACTCTCGGGTTCTACGATGCCTGGCACCACATCGAGCGTTTCGCCCCCGATCTCGTGGTGGCCACCGGAGGATTCGTAACCTCGCCGACTCTGATGGTAGCCAAACTCCGCGGGATTCCATACGTGATGCACGAGCAGAACGCAGTGCTGGGTCTGACCAATCGCATGTTCGCGGGGAGCGCGGCGTGCGTTTTCCTGACCTATCCGCTGCGCCACACCCTGCCCAGCCGCACCGAGCTGGTGGGCAATCCGGTGCGCGCCGAGTTTCGCACGGCATTCGCCGGGCCAAATCGGTTTCGCCGCGCTGCAGACGAATTTATCGTTCTCGTGGTCGGGGGTTCGCGCGGGGCACAGAGCCTCAATCGCGCCGTCACCGGTCTGGGGGCGTGGCTGGCCCAGCGACCGCAGGTGCGGCTGCTGCACATCACCGGCACCCGCGATTTCGCGGCGGTCAACGAGGCCCGACTGCACGAGAAACAACACATTGTATTGCCTTTTCTGCACGAGATGCGCGAGGCCTTCGCCGCCGCCGATCTTCTCGTCAGCCGGTCCGGCGCGACCGTTCTCGCCGAGATCGGCGCCACGGGCCGACCCGCCATCCTCGTGCCCTACCCGCACGCCACCGACAACCACCAGGAAAAGAACGCGCGTGCCCTCGTCGAGATGGGAGCGGCCGAGATGGTT
>CAZADH010000034.1:25860-30731 GCA_964483805.1 uncultured bacterium | reverse complement strand
ACTGCAACGGCAGATTGGCGAACACGGGTGTTGGGTGGTCGACGGCCGCGATATCGGCACCGTCGTATTCCCCGACGCCACCACCAAGGTTTTTCTGACCGCCTCGATCGAGGAGCGCGCCCGCCGGCGCCTCACCGAGCAGGCAGCAAAGGGGTTCGCCCCGACCGCCATGGCGAAGATGGCCGCCGACATCAAGCCCCGCGACGAGACCGATTCGAGTCGTGAAACGGCGGCGTTGCGTGCGGCTGAAGATGCCATCCATCTGGACACCACCGGTCTGTCAATCGATCAGGTGGTTGACCGGATCATTGAATATGTCACACCCAAGGATGGGAAACACTTATCGGAGGAAGTTATGAGCAACAAGATGACTGCCGAGACCCAGGAAAAGACGAATGAGCCTGGTGAGGCCAAGGTGGCCGAGAAAGCTGCCGAGAAGCAGGGCCACGCCGCAAGTGCGGAGGAAAGCATGAACGATTCCGCCATGACCATGGAAGAGCTCGAACGCTCAATGGAAGAGAGCGGGCTTGGAGGGTTTGGTGGCGTTCGCGCCGGCGCAATCCTCAACGGCACGGTGGTTAACATCACCTCGACCGAGATCTACGTCGACATCGGCTACAAGACCGAGGGCGTGATTTCAGGCGAGGAAGCTCAAGGCCTCCTTCCGACCGTCAAGAAGGGCGATGATATCCGCGTCTTCGTGAAGCGTGTCGACGACAATTCCGGCATTCTGCACCTGTCGCGCAAGCGCGCCGAAGAGCGCGATGCCTGGGACACCATTCAAGAAGCGTTCAAGAACAAGACGCCGGTCGAAGCGTGCATCAAGAGCCGCATCAAGGGCGGTTACGATGTCAGCATCGGCGGGGTGCGCGGCTTCCTGCCCCAGAGCCAGCTTTCTCACTCGAAGAACACCAAAGACACGTTGGGACAGTCGTTCCCGATGCTGGTCATCGAGTGTGACCGCCGCCGTCGCAACGTGGTGGTATCCGAGAAGCAGATCATGGAAGAGAAGCGCCAGGGCAAGCTCTCTGAAATTCTGGGCAATATCAAGGAAGGCGACATCATTACCGGTATCGTGTCGCGCATCGTCGAGTACGGTTCGTTCATCGATCTGGGTGAGGGCGTCGAAGGCCTGATCCACCGCAACGAGTTGTCGTGGTCGGTCATCAACAACCCCCGCGATGTCATCCAGCCCGGCCAAGAGATCAAGTGCCGCGTCCTGAAGATCGATGCCGAAAAGGGCAAGATCAGTCTGTCGCTGCGCCAGATGAAGGAAGACCCGTGGGGTTCGGTCGAGCGTCGGTATGAACCGAGCCGCACCTACCAGGGCACAGTCAAGAATCTCATGGACTTCGGCGCCTTCGTCGAGCTCGAAGAGGGCATCGAAGGTCTCGTCCACATCAGCGATCTGTCGTGGGCACGCAATGTCCGCCACCCGAGCGACATCGTCAAGTCGGGCGAGAAGATCATGGTCGTGGTCAAGGAGATCGACAAAGACAAGAAGCGCATCAGCCTCTCGTATAAAGACACGCTGCCGCACCCGTGGGAAGGCATCGAGAAGCGCCTCAAGGTCGGCGACACCGTCACTGGTCGCGTCAACAACATGACCGAGTTCGGCGCCTTTATCGAGATCGAGCCGGGCATCGAAGGCCTGTTGCACGTATCCGACATGGATTGGGTCAAGAAGATCAACCATCCGTCGGAGGCGCTGAGCAAGGGGCAAGAGATCAGCGTGAAGGTTCTCAATGTCGACATCCAGAACCGCCGCTTGTCGCTGGGCCTCAAGCAGACCCTGCAAGACCCATGGGACCTCATCGACACCCAGTTCAAGGTCAACGACCAGGTCACCGGCGTGGTCAAGAATCTGGCTCCGTACGGCGCCTTCATTCAGCTCGAAAACGGGCTCGAAGGCCTGCTGCACGTGTCCGAGTTCTCGTGGGCCAACGATGTCAAGCATCCGGGCGACATGCTCAAGATCGGCGACCAGGTCACGGTCACCATCTATCTGCTCGACAAAGCCCAGAAGAAGATCGGCCTGTCGCTCAAGCGCAACAGCGATGACCCGTGGGCGGGCGTCGAGCGCCGGTATCCGGTCCACTCGATCCAGCAGGGCACGGTCACCGTCATCGACACCAACGGTGTCGAAGTCGCCCTCGACGAGAAGGTTCACGGCTACGTGCACATCTCCCAGTTGTCGAAGACTCGGGTCAACACCCCCGAAGAGGTGTGCAAGGTCGGCGACCATGTCAACGTGAAGGTCCTCGAACTCGATCGCAAGAACCGCAAGCTGAAGCTCAGTATGAAAGAAGCGATCATGGACGAGGAGACCCGCGAGCTGAAGAAATACCAGCAGGAATCGAACGAGGGCTTCTCCGATACCCTCGGCGACCTGATGCGCGACAAGTTCGCCTCGCTCAAGCGCCAGCTCACCGACGACAAAGAGTAAGCAGCGCGCCATAAACCCCGCCGGCTCTCCGGAGTCGGCGGGGTTTTCGTTTAATAGAAGACCAGCCACAGCAGGTCCGCACCAACCGACACAGCATACAGAAGAAATACGAACGCAATACACGCAATCCATGTTCAATCGCGAACAGCATCTGTTTGAACTACTCGAAACACTGCCCCAGGCCGTGTTCGAGACCGATCTGCACGGCAACCTCGTGTATGTCAATCGCAGTGCTCTCGAGATGTTCGGTTACACCCCCGACGACATCCGCCGCGGCCTCAACGTTCGCGACGTCATCGCGCCGAGCGAACACGAGAAACTGATGAAGAATCTGGGGCGGCGCCTGGCCGGCGGCCCCCCGGAGAACCTCGAGTACATCGGACAACGCCGTGACGGCACCCAGTTTCCGGTGCTGATCTACTCGAATCCGATCCGCCACGCCTCTGAGATCACCGGCATGCGCGGATTGCTCGTCGACATCAGCGCCCGCAAGAGAGAAGAACAACTGCGTTGGCAACTCGAGACCGAACTGGCCAAGGCGCAGAAACTCGACTCGATCGGACTGCTTGCGGGCGGCATCGCCCACGACTTCAACAACATTCTGACCGCCATCGTCGGCAACATCTCGCTGGCCCGCATGCGTTCCGATCAGCCGGACCTGGTTGCCCAGTGCCTCGAGAACGCTGAGCGTGCCTCGCTGCGTGCCCGTGACCTGACCCTGCGACTGCTTACGTTTTCACGGGGTGGCGAACCGACGCGACGGCCGATCTCACTGGCCAAACTCCTCACCGATGCAACGACGTTCGCGCTCGCCGGCAGCAACGTGCGCGGCGATTTTTCGCTGGCCGCCGATCTTGCTGCCATCCACGCCGACGAGGTGCAGATGCTGCAGGTGTTGCACAACGTCGTGCTCAATGCGGTCCAGGCCATGCCGGATGGCGGCATTCTCCGCGTGCAAGCCGACACGGTAAGCATCGATACCAGCGCGCCGATTCCGGTGCCCCCCGGTCGCTACGTGCGCCTCGAGATCATCGATCAGGGCGCTGGTATTCCCGAAAACCAGCTCGATCGCATCTTCGACCCGTTCTTCACGACCAGGCCCAACGGCAGCGGTCTGGGACTGACCATTTCGTTCTCGATCGTACGCCGGCACGGTGGGCACGTCGCCGTCGCATCGAAGGTCGGGCAGGGGACACGCGTTACATTGTATTTACCAACCGCCACAGAGCCGTCCACCTTGGCGGCGACAACGAGTGGCACCACCCAACCCGGCAAGGGGCGCATCTTGTTGATGGACGACGACGAAATCGTCCGCAAAACCGGGCGATTGCTCCTGCGGGAACTTGGCTACGACGTGCTGGTGGTCGCGGACGGGGCCGAGGTCTTGGAGCAGTACACCCGGGCCCACATCGAGGACCGGCCGTTCGCAGCCGTGCTGCTCGATCTGACCGTGCCCGGCGGCATGGGGGGCGAAGAGACCTGCCGACGTCTGCGCCAACTGGACCCACGGGCCCGGGCGATCGTCGCGAGCGGCTACGCCACGTCTCCGGTGATGGCGGATTGCCACCGGTTCGGCTTCGTCGCTGCCATTGCCAAGCCATACGATGTAAAGCAGATCAGCCAGGTCCTCCATGAAGTCCTTGCCGAGCGACAGGGGCCCTGACCGGACGTCCGCACGGCAAAACCCTCTGGGCATCCGGGGCCGGGAGTGATACAATCGGCCCCGCAACGAAAATTCGTCCACTACACCACGAGCGAAGAGAAGAGACAACGAACCATGGCTGCCACCCTCCGTGACGAAATCAGCAAACGGCGCACCTTCGGCATCATCAGTCACCCCGACGCGGGCAAGACCACGCTGACCGAGAAACTGCTGCTCTTCGGCGGCGCCATCCAGATGGCCGGTGCCGTCAAGGCGCGCAAGACCGGTCGCTTCGCGACCTCCGACTGGATGGCGATCGAGAAGGAACGCGGCATTTCGGTCACCACCTCGGTCATGAAATTTCACTACAACAGCGCCGAAATCAACCTGCTCGACACTCCCGGTCACCAGGACTTCTCGGAAGATACGTTCCGGGTGCTGACCGCCGTCGACAGTGCACTCATGGTCATCGACGGCGCGAAAGGCGTCGAGACCCAGACCCGCAAACTGATGGAAGTCTGCCGTCTGCGCAACACCCCCATCATCACCTTCATCAACAAACTCGATCGCGAGGGCCGTACGCCGCTCGATCTGCTGCAGGACATCGAAAACACATTGCAGATCGAATGCGTACCGCTCACCTGGCCGATCGGCATGGGCCAGAGTTTTCGCGGCGTCTACGACCTGTTCCGCCACGAACTGCGGTTGTTCCGCGCCGGCGGTGAAACACGCCCGCAAGACATCGCCGTGATCAAAGATCTCGCGTCCCCGCAACTCGAGGCG
>CAZADH010000034.1:0-25850 GCA_964483805.1 uncultured bacterium | reverse complement strand
TGTTGGGCGATCAGGCCGCCGATCTGCGCAACGACGTCGAACTGCTCAGCGGCGCCGCCAATCCGTTCGATCTCGAGCATTTCCGCCGCGGTAATCAGACGCCGGTGTTCTTTGGCAGCGCGCTGAACAACTTCGGCGTGAAAGAACTGCTCGATGCGGTCATCGAACTCGCCCCGCCGCCGCAACCGCGCGCAGCCCTGTCGCGCGTGGTCGCTCCCGATGAAGAGGCATTTTCGGGGTTCGTCTTCAAGATCCAGGCGAACATGGATCCGGCCCATCGCGACCGCCTCGCCTTTCTGCGCATCTGCTCCGGCCGTTTTCAGCGCGGGATGCGCATGGTGCATCACCGGCTCGGCAAAGAGATCGTGGTCAAAGACGCCACCATCTTTCTGGCCCAGGATCGCACCAACGTCGAGGAAGCCTTTCCCGGCGACATCATCGGCATCCACAACCGCGGCACGATCAAAATCGGCGACACGTTCAGCACGAAGGAACCGCTGCAGTTCACCGGCATTCCGAACTTCGCCCCCGAACTGTTCAAGCAGGTGCAGCTCAAGAATCCGTTGCGCGCCAAGCAGCTTCAGAAGGGCCTCTTGCAGTTGTCCGAAGAGGGCGCGGTCCAGGTTTTCCGGCCGCTGAACAATCCGACCGAGTACGTGCTCGGTGCCGTCGGCACGCTCCAGTTCGATGTGACGATGGCCCGGTTGCGCGACGAGTATGGCGTCGAGGCCGTTTATCACCCGGTCGAGTATGAGACAGCGCGTTGGTTGGTCTGCGACAACAAAGGCGAGATGGAGCGCTTTGAACGCGCCTACCGGTCGCGCCTGGCCCTCGATTCCGAGGGACACCTGACCTTCCTCGCGCCGAGTGCGTGGCGTCTCACCCGCATCATCGAAGAGTGGCCGGCCATCGAGTTTCGCATCTTCCGGGAGCACTCCGTCAGCACGATGACCGACTGATCGCAACGACCTCGCCCGGGGCTATCCCATTTCGGGCGGGAACGTGGTATGATGCGACAACTTCGGGGGCAGGGAACGATCCCGGACCCCCGGCACATTCCGTAAGGAGGAATCGTAAACATGGCGATCAAGATCGGCATCAACGGGTTCGGGCGCATTGGCCGGCTGGTGTTCCGCGCGGCAATGAAGCACAAAGATATCGAAGTGGTCGGCATCAACGATCTGTTCGACGCCGAGTATCTGGCGTATATGCTCAAATACGACAGCACCCACGGCATCTTCAAGGGCGGCGATGTCTGCGCCAAGGACGGCAAGCTCGTGGTCAACGGCAAGGCCATCCGCGTCACCGGCGAGAAAGACCCCGCCAACCTGAAGTGGAACGAAGTCGGCGCCGAGTACGTCGTCGAGTCGACCGGCCTGTTCCTCGACAAGGCTGGCTGTGAAGCCCATCTCAAGGCCGGTGCCAAGCGCGTCGTGATTTCGGCCCCGTCGAAGGATGACACGCCGATGTTCGTCATGGGCGTCAACCACAAGAACTACAAGAGCGACATGACCGTGGTCTCGAACGCCAGTTGCACCACCAACTGCCTGGCGCCGATCACCAAGGTCCTGCACGACAACTTCGGCATCATCGAAGGTCTGATGACCACCGTGCATGCCACCACCGCGACGCAGAAGACCGTCGACGGCCCCTCGAAGAAAGACTGGCGCGGTGGCCGCGCGGCCGCTTCGAACATCATTCCGTCGTCCACCGGCGCGGCCAAGGCCGTGACCAAGGTCATCCCGGCGCTGAAGGGCAAGCTGACCGGCATGGCGTTCCGCGTGCCGACGCTCAATGTGTCGGTCGTCGACCTGACCTGCCGCCTCGAGAAGGCCCCCGATGCCGACACCGCCAAGGCCTACGACGCCATCAAGGCGGTCATGAAGAAGGCCGCCGAGGGCGAGTTGAAGGGCATCCTCGGTTACACCGACGAGAAAGTCGTCTCGACCGATTTCAACGGTGACCCGCGCACCTCGATTTTTGACGCCGACGCCGGCATCATGCTCAATCCCAACTTCGTGAAGGTCGTTGCCTGGTACGACAACGAGTGGGCCTACTCGAACAAGCTGCTCGACCTCATCGAGCACATGGCCACCGTTAAGTAATCACCGCGAAGGTCGCGGCGGCCCAATGGCTGCCGCGACCTTTCCGTATCGATCGCATACAACGTATTTCATTCCCCAACCGGCAAATTTGCAGGCGAAGGAGGACCATACCAGTCCATGTTCCGCACCATCAAAGACATCCAGTTCAAGGGCAAGCGCACGCTGATCCGCGTTGATTTCAACGTCCCGTGCAAAGAGGGCAAGATCACCAACGACAAGCGCATCCGCGCCACCATCCCGACTTTGAAGCACATCATCGACCAGGGCGGCCGGCTGATCATCACCAGCCACCTCGGTCGGCCCAAGTCGAATCCCGACCCCAAGACCTCGCTCAAGCCTGTGTGCGAGCGGCTGGCGCAGTTGCTCGGCAAAGAGGTCAAGTTCGCCGCCGATTGCATCAGCGATGAGGCCAAGCAGATGGCGATGGCGTTGAAAGACGGCGAAGTGCTGCTGCTCGAGAACGTCCGCTTCTACCCCGAAGAAGAGAAGAACGACCCCGCCTTCGCCAAGAAACTGGCGGCCATGGGTGAGATCTACGTCAACGACGCATTCGGCACCGCCCACCGCGCCCATGCGACGACCGCCGGCCTCGCCGACTACCTGCCGGCCTACGCGGGCTTTTTGATGGACAAAGAGATCACCTATCTGTCGAAGGTCACCGACAATCCCGATCGCCCGTTGATCGGCATTCTCGGCGGCGCCAAGGTCAGCGACAAGATCGAAGTCATCGAGAACCTGCTCGAGAAGTGCGATGCGCTCCTGATCGGTGGCGCGATGGCGTTCACTTTCTTGAAGGCCCAGGGTCTCGAGATCGGCACGTCGCTGTGCGAGACCGACAAGCTCGACCTCGCGAAAAAGCTCATGGAAACGGCCAAGGCGAAGAGCCGCAAGCTGATCCTGCCCGTCGACGCCGTTGTCGCGGCCGAGCTCAAAGAGGGCGTACCGGTCAAGACGGTCGATATCAAGGCGATCCCGGCCGACCAGAAGGGTCTCGACGTCGGTCCGAAGACGATCGAGTTGTTCGCAGCCGAACTGAAGAAGGCCAAGGTCGTGTTGTGGAACGGCCCGATGGGCGCGTTCGAGACCAAACCGTTCGATGCCGGCACCAAGGCGTTGGCTGAGGTGCTGACCGGTCTGTCGGCAACCACGGTCGTCGGTGGCGGTGACTCGGCCACGGCGGTCGAGAACATGGGCATGGAATCCAAGTTCACGCACGTGTCGACCGGCGGCGGCGCCTCGCTCGAGTTCCTCGAAGGCAAGAAACTGCCCGGCATTGCCATCTTCTCGCGCGACATCAAGAACATGATGGGAGCCTGAACACCATGGCCCGTATGCCCCTGATTGCCGCCAACTGGAAGATGCACAAGACCACGGCCGAGGCGAAGTCGTTCATCGCCGCGCTCGCCCCCAAGATCCGCGACGTGCGCAACCGCGAAGTGCTGGTCTGTCCGCCGTACACGTTGTTGTCGGCGGTCGATCAGGCCCGCCGCGACACGTCCATCCGCCTTGGCGGCCAGAACATGTACTTCGAAGAGAAAGGCGCGTTCACTGGTGAAGTCTCGACCGGAATGCTCAAAGATGTCAATTGTGAATACGTCATTCTCGGGCATTCCGAGCGACGTTGGGTGTTCGGCGAGAACGACGAACTGATCAACAAGAAGGTGCACGCCGCCCTGAAGGCCGGGTTGTATCCGGTGCTCTGCGTTGGCGAGAAGCTCGAAGAACGCGAGAAGAAACTGACCGAGCAGGTCATCCTGCAACAGATGGAGAAAGGTCTACAGGGCGTCACCGAGACGCAACTGACCAACTTCGTCATTGCCTACGAGCCGGTCTGGGCCATCGGCACGGGCAAGAATGCGACGACCAAAGACGCCAAGGATGCGATCGCGTTGATCCGCGAGTTCATCCATTCGCGCTACGGCGTGGCCGCGGCCGACAAGATCCGCATTCTCTACGGCGGGTCGGTCAAGCCCGAGAATTTCAAGAGCTACATGGAGCAAGACGGCATCGACGGTGGCCTCGTTGGCGGCGCCAGCCTCGATCCGGAGTCGTTCGCGAAACTGGTACTCTACTAACCGAACGCGCACACCGCAACCCCGGCAGTCCGAGACATCGGGCTGCCGGGGTTTGTTTTTCGGGCGCTTCGAGCGGTCACGTTTTGCAAATTCGCCGGGCCGCTATAGACTGAAGCATTACCATGCACACATTGTTCGGCAACCGTCGTCTCGCCTGGCTGGTCGTGATCGTTGTTCTGTTGATCACGGCGAAACTGGCCCCGTTCGCCCGCCTCGAGCGCATCGACAACAAGCTCGAAGACAATGTATTGCACGACGAAGCGCTCGCCGCCTATTACCGGTTTCTCAACACATTTGGCAACGACCGCATCCTGCTCGCGGCGTTTCCGGTCGACAAGATCGACCGCCCCCTGGTGCGACGGTTGTTCGCCACCGAGCAGGCCCTGCTCGAACTGCACAATGTGCAGACAGTTCTGTCGCCAATCACCGCCCTGCGGGTGAATCTCGGCGTTTCTACATGGCAACAGCTCGAGCAGTTTCTCGAGGACGAACGCCAACTCGAGCGTTACGTCGAGAACATGAAGAAGACCACGACGATGGACCGGCTCATCATTTCATCCGACTGGAAG
Source organism: uncultured bacterium (assembly GCA_964483805.1). GTDB lineage: Bacteria > Muiribacteriota > Ozemobacteria > Ozemobacterales > Ozemobacteraceae > CAZADH01. The sequence goes on along the minus strand of CAZADH010000034.1, from coordinate 21,101 downwards.
GTGGGTGGTCTGGTCATCCGCCTGAAGCAGGAAACGGGGGATCTGGTCGCCGATTCGATCGCCGAGGTGAGCGCAGTCCTCGACCGCAATATGCCGCTGGGCACGCAACTCACCGGCGTGCCCGAGATCACCCGGCTGATCATCGAGATGACCCGACGCGATCAGAAGTTGTTCTCACCATTGACCGTGTTGTTGATGGCCGGAGTGTTGTGGCTGCTCTATCGCTCGTCTTTCGGTCTGTTCGCGCCTTTGTTGGCGATCATCTGCGCCCTGATCTGGACCAAGGGAACGATGATGGCGATGGGCAACTCGGTCAACTTCGTCACTTCGATCCTGCCACCGATGGTGTTGTCGGTGGCCTTGACCTTTGTCATTCATGTATTGACAGAGTATTTCGAAAGCACGCGTCACACCGACACCTTCGACCCCGCCTTGTTGCACCAATCGATGCGGCATGTGCTGCGCCCGTTCTTGATCTCCGGCGTGGCCACCATGATCGGCTTCGGTTCGTTGATCTACCAGTCGGTCGATGCGATCGCGCAGTTTGGCGCCTATTCTGCACTCGGCACCGTATTCGCCATGCTGTTGGCGCTGACCCTGGTGCCGGCGCTGATCATGCTCACGCGCTGCACCGGCAAGCATGTCGGGTCGATCCGCTGGCTCGAACTCGATCTCGAGCGGCTCGCCCGCTTTCTTCTGGGCAATCCACGCAAGGTGTGGTGCCTGATTCTCGCTTTCCTGGCCATTTCTCTGTATGGCATCTCGATTCTGCCGATCGAGACCAGCCTCATTCGTTTCCTGCCGGCCGATCATGCCATCCAGGACGCCAACCGCTACGTCGAAAAGAACCTGTGCGGCATCGTCCCCGTCGAGATTCTGCTAGAGAGCAGCGGCCCCCGGTTCACGCAGGTCGACATGGTGCATCGGGTGCGGCGCTTGCAAGACAGCCTGGCAAGCATCAGCATCCTCGACAAGTCGCTGTCGTATGTTGACCTGGTGCAGGATTTCGACCGCATGTTCAGCGGCGAACCCAATCACATTCCGGCCACCGAACAGGAGATTCACGACTATCTGAACTTCTACTCGCCGACGCCGGCGTCCGACCCCGAGGAACTCGCCGACGATGCGAACGATCTCGAGCTGGCGGTGGCCTCGGGCGGGCGCCGCTTCGCCTCCGAGACCTTCAATTTCGGCGCGCGCCCCCTGGAGATCAGCACGTTTACGGCGTTTCCCAGCGGCGGCATGCTTGGCGAGTTCATCGCCTCGAACGCCATGACGACCCATGTGTCGCTGCGCATGCGCGATCGCACGTCCCGCGAGATGGTCGAAGCCTTCGCGGTGATCCGCGGCCACATCAACCGAGAATTCGCCGGCGTGCCGATCAAAGCGACGATCACCGGACGCGCGGCCATGTGGGCCGACGTGGCCCAGGTCATTGCCTACAACGAGATCACCAGTTTCTCGATGTCGCTGGCGATCATCACCGTGCTGATGGCCATATTCTTCGGCTCCTGGAAGGTCGGACTGACCGCGATCTTCCCCAATGTGATCCCGGTCATCTACACGTACGGCATTATGGGACTGACCGGCACCACGTTCAGCACGGCCACGGGCATGATTGCCTCGATTGCCATCGGTCTGGCCGTCGACGACACCATCCACATCATTCACCAGTTCAAGCACGAGTTGAAGAAAGACGGCAACGAACACGAGGCACTGGTGCGCACCATGGTCCACAAGGGGAGGGCCACCTTCCTGACCATGCTGACCCTCTGCGCCGGCTTTGTTGTATTGACGTTGTCAACATTTTCGCCGACGCGGTATTTCGGCATCTTCATTTCAATCGGCGTTGCCGTCGACCTGGTTTGCGAGCTCCTGATCACGCCGGTGGCACTGCAGTTGTTCCGCCCGATCCCCATTCCGCCCGCGTCACCGACAGAACCCAAGGACTGATACGGTGGTGCCAGGCGTTTTTCCCGCGGGTTCACAACCACCAACCACCAGACGCCCACAGGTCCCCAAACGAAGCATTACCGTAATATTACCCATGTTGATGGCCGTCGTGCCGTTACTGGTCATCAATATCGGCTGGAAGGTCAAGAACGAGCGGGCGTATCGACGGGCCGGCGTTGCCCAGGAGGAACAGGCCCGACAGTTGCTGGCCGCTCTGGGGGAGACCTGGCGTTTCCACCGACAACTGGTGCGGTTTCATGGCCAACTCCACCAGAAACTGGGTGAACCGCTGGGGTTCATCAACCCGCCAGCGGACCACAACCAGGCCACGGGGACACCGACCGACACCGCCGGCGAAGCACGTCCCGACCTGCTCCCTGCCGTGGCCCGGGCCGTCCTGCAGCCCCCGTTTCCGGCGCATGAGTTGTGGGTGTTCCGCCTGCCGCAAGATCGGCTTGCCGGCTCGGTTGCCCCGGAACTGCTCCTGGGACCCGAGCGCAGCCGCACGGGCCGACGCAGCATGGCCACCGCATTCGCCCATCTGGTGCTCGAGTCCGAGCGACGGGCGACCGGTGCGGAACGGCAGCGCGGACAGAAACTGATCGATTCCCTTTTCGGCGGCCAGATCCCCATCGAACTGCTGGCCCGCACGCAATGCGGCGTGCCGACACGCATCGTCTACACCAACCGCTTTCACTGGTTGATCTGGGATGTCTGGCGCGATCGCGCCGGACGTCCGCTCGGCGGCTACTTTCTCCTGACCCCAGACAACGCAACGACGACGGTCGTCGGCTTGCGTCTGGCCCGACGGCAACTGGCCGACAGCCTTGCCGCCGGCCTGTCTGGTTCGAGCACGCACGGCACCGCGGGTTTGGCCGGCCGACCAGGCAATCCCGCAGGACTTCCGCTCACCGGGTTCGTGCAACTCGTCGGACGGCCGCGCTGCGACGTCCTGGCCAGCGCGTTCGCCCGCTCGCCCACGTTCCGACGCTGGCTGGCCGATTTTCGCCGGCAACTGGCCAACCGCAAGGATGGTCTTCCCTTCGAGCAGATTGAACGCGATGGGGTTCCCTGGGGAAAGCGACTCGGTCAATATCGCGTATTTACGTGGTACATTCCTGATGCACGTCACCTCGCGTTGATTGCGCTACCCATCATACCGCAACAACCACTCGCACCGGGGATCATCGCTCTCGACGTGCTTGCGGCGCTGTTGTTGTTCCTCCTGGCTTCACGCCATGCCGTCGCCGGCAGACCTATGCGCATCGGCCTGTCATGGCGTTTTGCCGGCTTGTTCGTCGTCGCCTCCGCACTCCCGATCGGCCTGGGACTCATCGCGGCCCGCGTCACCCTGGAGGAACACGAAGCCACGTTGCTGGCCAACATGCAAGCACGCTTGACGGCCGAGATCGGCGCAATCGAGCACCGGCGCAATCAACTGCAGGAAAACTATCTGGCAGCATTTGGCCGCACGTTGGCCGATCCCGAGTTGTTGGCGGCTTTGCAGATTGGCCCGCACCGTCAACGAGCGTCGGTGTGCGATCGACTCACCTGGCATTTTCGCACCGCTTCACCGGCCCTCTCGGTCGCGGCAATCTGTCTCTACGACAGCAACGGACAGTACATCGCCACCGGTTCCAATGAGATCCAGTTCGACGACGTCCGACCCATGGTTCGTTTCTACCGCAGTTCGATGACCCGCACCTTGCGACACATGATGCTCAACCACGATCCCACCGTGCGTCTGCCTCCAGATCCGCTGTCGACAGAGGATCGTGCCCTGCTCGCTGCCTACGAGGAAAGTTGCGGTTCCGATGCAATTTCGTCGCTCCTCGCCACCTGCGGCATGCCTGAACTGATGCGGGTCGGCCGTTCCCAAACCGTCAAGTTGCACGACTTCATCACCGTGGCCGGGCGCCCCAGGTTCAGCCTGGTCGTGGTTTGGCAGCAGAACGATCTCGATCGCTCGGCCATGCAAACCACCAGCGGGCATCTCCGCGCCACTCAGCCGGATCTCGACTTTGTCGCATTTCGCCGGGTTCGCGGACAACTCGAACCGGTCAGCGGCGGAACCCGCCTCACCCGCCACCTGCTCGATGCAACCGCCAATACCGCGTCGGTGCGGCAGGGCTCGGTGTTCGTGGTCGACGAGGCCCGGCAGTATGTCTCGATCGCGCAGCCATCACGCGAAATGAACGACATGATCCTCGCCATGGGAACACCATTGACGCCGGTCACTCAGGATCTCGCCCAGATGGCACGTCACCTCTGGCTGTCTCTGGTCGTCAGCCTGGGCATCATGATCGTGCTCGGACTCTGGATGGGCACCCGCATCGTTACGCCCATCGCTAAACTCAAAGCGGCACTCGACGCCGTCGCCGTCGGTGATCTCGACCAATCGATCGATCTGGCCCGCCCCGACGAACTGGGTCAACTGACGTGCGCCTTCACCGAAATGATCGCCGGTCTGCGCACCCGCCGGCGCCTAGCCGCGCTGGTCTCGGGCAAAGCTCTGGACGCCATCGCCTCGACGCGTGATCTGGCCCATCTCGGGGCCGGCCATCGACTAGAGGCCGTCGTCCTCGTCTCAGACATTCGTGACTTCACCACCCATTGCGAACACCATCCCCCCGCGGTCATGACCGCGTTGTTGAACCAGCACTACACGCGCATGGATGCAATCATTTCGGCGCATGGCGGTCGCGTCGACAAATTCATCGGCGACGCCATTCAAGCCATTTTCGAACCGTCCGGGCCGGATGCCGGGCTCGAGCAGACAGCGCGTGCCGCCTGCCGCGCGGGGCATGCGATGCTGCACGAACTGGCCCGCATCAACGCCGCGCGCACCGCCCGCCGGGAGTTTCCCTACGCGATCGGCATCGGTATCGCGGCCGGCTCCCTCGTGGTCGGCGGCATCGGCAGCCCCACCTCGCGACTCGACTTCACGATGGTTGGTGAACCCGTGAAGGAAGCCACCCGTTTGGAAGCGGCCAGCAAGCAGTGTCCGTCGTGGCCTCTCGTGATCAGCCGGACCGTTGCCGATCTTGCGGGAGTAGACCCCGCCGACCTCACGACCATCGCGGCACCAATGGCGGCCCTGGCCGTTGCGCCGGATATTGCAGGCACTACCGAACCCGGGGCAAGAGCATCACAGGAGACATACACCAGCAATACGACCACCCGATGGTCGATGCCCGGTAACGCCGAACCGGCTTCTCCCCACCGCGCACCCGAACCGGGCGCTCCGCGAGCCAACGCGCGGGACGCTGGCTTCACAACTCAACCGACGACCCCAGTAGCAAGACACCATACTGCGACTTTCCGCTTTGCGCTGTTTCTCGCCGGATTCCTGCTGTTAACGACACCAGCAATCGTGGTGTGGCGGTCTCTCGCAAGTGCCGACATGGCACAACATCAGGTGTTGCAGCGCGAAGCCGATGAGAGGAACCGGGCAGCTCTTCGGCTGGTCAAGGCCCAGGACTTTGCCGAGAGCCTCATCGATCAGAGAATGAGAGAGTTCGCCGAGGAGATCGCCCGACGCGTGGCTTCTTCGGGTCCATCACTCACTCGCGAGAAGCTGGGCCTGACTGGATCCGAGACACTCCTTGCCGGCGATCGCTCCAACAGTGCGATCAGGCCGGTTGCCGTTGCGGTCGTTCGACCGCGTCACGACCGCTGGGCCGCGCCCGCCGAGGTCTGTATGGTCGGCGTCGCTTCGGCCGATGCCCGCGACCTCGGGCGTCTCGTTGCTTATCTCGCCGACTGGAGCGCCAATGTTCTGCCATCATGGGAGGTGAGCGAAACCGAAAGAAGCCTGCAATCATTTGTCAATACACAACTGGGCATGAATCTTCCGGTGCGGGACCTCACCGCACGCAACCGCGGACACTGCCGCGCGGGATTCCTCTCCGGTCGCCCCGTCTGGTGGTTCTGGCAGACTCTGGCGATCACCGATCCGCAAGCCGTCACGACCACCATCCTGTCCCAGGCTGCCCAGGAAGGGGTCACCCCACGAATAGCGCCGATACTGACACAAATTCCCAAAGTGATCGGCGCGGCCATGATTGCCATTCCCCGCGAGCCGATCACGGCCAGACGCAAGGCCCACATGCTCATGGCCAACTACGACGACGGCGACACAGCGCTCGTCCTGCTCTCGCCCGACGGCAACGAACGATATCCCAGCCCGCAGTGGGGGCATGGCGCGCTCGCCCGCTGGCTGACCACGGCAGATTTCGCCAATCCTCCGAGCGGCTGGGTCATCGCCAGCGACCAGGTGACTCTTGGCAATCCGTACCGCGTCATCGCCGCCACCCGCCGCGCCGAGCCACAAACGGTCTTCGGTCTGTCACCGGGGACGGCCCGGGCGCTGAACCTGGCGGCTCTCGGCGGCACTCTATTGGCCGCCGTCATCCTGTGGATATTGACAGTGTATTTCGATGCCGGTATCGCCGTCAGCTTGAGCCGGCAGTTGTGGTTTGGCTTTCTGCTGGCGGCGCTACTGCCCCTGGCGACGACCTTTGCCCTGGCCGCCACCTTGATTCAGGAACACCGCGACACCACCGTCCGCGAGGTCCGCACGGCCATGCGCAACAAGATCGATGACGCCCATCGACGCAAAACCGCCTACCGTGCCTGGTTGGTCGAGAACCTCTTCAATCTTGCTCGGTCGCCCAAGATGCTCGCCGTGGCTCGTCGCGTGCACCAACAGGCGATGGCCTCGGGAAAGAATGCGAGTGCTGCCAACGACAGGCTACTGGCCACCTTCGACGCACTGGCACACCACGTCTATCGACGGCCCATCGTCAAGATCTCCTTCAGCAGCTCGGTGCTGGTCGGACCCCATGGTTTTCGCCGGTCCTATCGCTACGCAGGTATGCGCGGCCACGTCGGCAATTCCGATCAACTGGCCGAGTCGCTGAGCTTCATCGGCGGTTCGCGTCTGCTGCTGCTCAACCCCGACCTGCCACACCGGGACGACGCGAGAACACTGACGGAAACGACGAAGCAGGAACTCACCACCAGCGCCGGCCTCGATATCATGCGCTCGATCTATGGCCCCGACCTGTTCTTCCACCTCCTTGCCGGCTGGCACGAACCGATGCGCATGGTCAGCAGTGTCGGCATGACCTTTATTGCGCCGATCTTGTCTCCGAGCGAACAGAAACCGGAATACCTCTTCATCTGGATCTTCGCAGTTTCAATGCCTGACTGGCATGCAATTCTGCGCGTAGCGAATGCGCAGTCCGGCACGCACCCTTTCTTCACCTCGCGCCTCGACTACCTTGGCGAACCGCCAACCCCACGAGGCAGCGTGGCCCTGCCGACCATCGGCGCCGTTGCGCAACTGACGGCGCTCATCAACGCCCCGGTCAGCTTGCGTATTTCTGAAGTAAATACACGGTATCTCGCCGAGTCGGTGCTCGATCCGCACGGCCAACAACTGGTGACCGTCGGTATCAGTCCTGAGATTCCCATTGATGAGGCCAGCCGCCGTCTCGCACAGACATTCAACCTTCTGTTGTCGCTCGCCCTTCTGGCCACGGTGCTGCTGGCCATGTCGGCCTCGCGCGACCTGCTCGCACCGATCGAAGCACTGGGCGAAGGAATGCGCGCCATCGATGCGGCTCGCTACGATCATCGGCTTCCCGAGGAGCGTGCCGACGAACTGGGCGATCTCTGTCGCACCTTCAATCAGATGGCCCGCGGCCTCGAGGAACGCGAGCTGCTCGGCCGCATGGTGTCGGCCTCGGCCCGCAAAGCCGTCCTGAGCGATGCCGATGCCGACCGCTCACGCACCGGCGAAAGCCGTGACCTCACCGTGCTGTTCCTCGGCGTTCCCGGGTTTGCCCACATCTGCGCCACCGCCGACCCGGTCACCTTGATCGCCAACCTGAATCGCCAGGCCGGCGTCATTTGCAGCGAAATCGAGCGGGCCGGCGGCGATGTCGATAAAATGATCGGCGACAAGATTCTCGCCGTGTTCCACCATCTGAACAGCTCGCCCGCCGCGGCCACCCAAGGAGCGCTCGACGCCGGCCAACGCCTGCTCGCCGCCGCCGCCCGCGGCGACATGCCGTATCCGGTCGCCCTCGGCATCCACGCGGGCCCGGTACTGATCGGCCTGCTCGGTGCCGGCGACCGTCAAGACCACACCGTCATCGGCGACACTGTAAATACAGCAGCAAGAGTCGAGGCGCTCGCCGAAGACCTGCATCAGGAACCGCGTTTGATCATGACTTCGACGGCCTGCGACCTGCTCGGTGCGGCTGCCCCACCAAGCCGCCCGCTCGCCGTCACGGCGGTCAAGGGCAAACGCCGGGCGGTGCAGTTGTTTCAGCCAATCGGGACAGTGCGCGGCGACGCGTAGGAACCAAACGACACGCGCGCTCACTCTCCTCGCAATTTCTCAACCTCGGCCCGTGCCAGACCCGTAATCGAGACTACATCGTCGGGGTTTGAGCCCAGCTTCAGCAACTTCTTGGCGATCTCTACGGCTTTCTGCATTTCACCCTCCGTCCGCCCTTCGGCTCGCGCCTCGATGCGTGCCGCCTCAACCAGCGACGAGTGATCGAGTTCGAACTTCTCGCGGGCGGCCATGCGCTCACGCAGGATCGAGTCGGCGTTGATGCGTTGCAGTTCTGCCAGAGACATGCCGTCACTCTCCTCGCAACTTCTCAACCTCGGCCCGTGCCAGACCCGTAATCGAGACTACATCGTCGGGGTTTGAGCCCAGCTTCAGCAACTTCTTGGCGATCTCTACGGCTTTCTGCATTTCACCCTCCGTCCGCCCTTCGGCTCGCGCCTCGATGCGTGCCGCCTCAACCAGCGACGAGTGATCGAGTTCGAACTTCTCGCGGGCGGCCATGCGCTCGCGCAGGATCGAGTCGGCGTTGATGCGTTGCAGTTCCTTGAGTGACATAGCGATTTCCTGCTCCTCGGCCAGTTCGGTGGGCAGACGATCGGGGTCGGGGTAACGGGTGCCGAACCGAAGAATGTGCAACCACTTCTCGAAACGCGTGTGCGCCCGCCGAACCGGCCATACAGCCGCCTTGCGCAGTTCGACGAAACGCAGTTCGAGCGCTTCTGACAGCACCTCGTGGTGAAGCGGGTCATGCAACCGAAAGATGCTCTGAATCTCATTGTGCTGCTTGAACTGAACGAAGTCAATCAGGGCAATGGCCGTCGCGCGACACAGATCATCGTACTTCTCGCCCGCGCCGAGTTGATCGGCGAACAGTCGGCACAGGTAGTACACCGACCGCCGACAGAAGTCAGGCCGCGATCGCAGTTGCACCTCGATCGCATAACGACGCCCACGCGCATCGCACGCCTTTACATCGACAACCGACAACTTGTCATTGTCGGCCTTCTGCAGGTTGAACGGATCGAGCAACACCACCGACTCGATGCGATCCTCCCCTTCGCGTTCGAGCAGGGCATTGAGCAAAGCGATCAACAGTCGCTTGTTCGCTTCCGCACCAAACGTCGCCTTAAACGCCAGGTCGTTGAGAAACGAGAACATCTTGCGCATGTGCAGACCTCCTGATGGGCGTCGGCGCTCAACAATTCGCCAACGTCCCACCAGAAACATCCCCGGATCTCCCCATGCCGGGAAAAAAACTCGTCGGGAATCTGTGCATGGGTCCCGACTTCTGTGGCACTGAGAAAGAGAAAACCCTCCCCCACGCACAATCGCATGGGGGAGGGTCGTAGCCGTCTACCGAAAGGCGGCAGGCCGCCTTGTTATTACATCGTCTTTACTTAACCTCGGGCTTCTTGGCCGTCTTGTCAGCCAGCAAATGCTCGATCGGCGTGCCGCGCAACAACTGCGCCAGCACGTCGGCCACGCTCTTGCCGCCCAGAATCGCCAACGGCGCCATCGACTGCGCCATGCGCTCGGCCAGTGCCTTGTCGCCGAACGCCTGCAACGCCGCAATCAGGTCGGGCGACACCGCGCCGGCCTTGTCGACCATCGCCTGCACATCGGCCTTCAGCTCTTCGATGCGCTGCTGCATCTTCTGCTGCGCGATCGACAGCTCGAGATCCGATGCCGCCTTCTGGCGCGCCCGCTCGGCGGTCGTGATCTTGTCGATCACCGCCTGTTCGTCGAACCGCGCCTCGAGCGCCCGCCGCTTGCCGGTGATCTCGGATTCGATCTTGGCGAGGTTGACCGCCAGCGTCTCTTTCACCTCTTCGACCTGCAACGACAGTTCCTGCGTCTTGGTCTGTGCGGTCGCATCGGCCAGTTCACGCTTGACCGTCTCTTCCTTTTGCCGGCTCTCGCACTGGATATCGAGGATCTGCCGCTTGATCGCTTCGCTCTGCTGTGTCACTTCGAGCTTGCGTTTCTCGGCGGTGATATTGAGCGTCTGCAAGACAACGTCATGCTGTGCCTGCACCAGCAGCTTCTCGATCGACTGGTTGCCCATCTTCACATCGAGCACCTCGACGTCATAGATGCGCATGCCGTTCTCGGGGAACTTCCGGCCGGTCCGCTTGCCGTCTTCGCCAGCCTTGCCCAACACCGTGTCGCGCACGATATCGATCGCCTGCGCGTAGAATTCCTGAATGCCCCAGTGCTTGATGGCGTTGCGCAAGAGCGAGCGGGTGTGCTCCGCCAGGAACTTCACGTAGTTCTCGACATCGAACCACTTCTCAGGCGGCCCCTCGAAATTGACGCGATACGAAACCTTGAGCTGTACCTGGCACAGGTCGCGGGTTTCCGCCTCGACAATGTCTGACACCTTGTTGTGCAGAACCCGTAAATACACGGTCTTGATCAGGTTGTCGTCGCTCTTGGGCGTACCCGTCGACAACTCGACCGATTCGAGGAACTCGTCGTACTCGAGCAACGTCGTCGTCGGCCCGACCACGACCTTGCGCTCGCCGGTCTTGCTGACGACGAGAACCGCATAGCCGGTCCAGGCGTTGATCGACACGGCGCCTTCGTACTTGTTCTCGAGGGTGATCGTCCGCGGCTGGGTGAACTGCATGCGCCGCTTGAAGTCGTCGCCCGCGAACCCTTCCGCAGCCGGCACCGCCGCAGCCGGAGCTCCCGGCGCTTCGGTCTTGGCTCGCAGCGATTTCTGTACCTCGCGGTCCGAGACAAAGTCGGCCGAACCCTCCTGCAGTTTCTGCAGGCGCGCGTTGTATTCGAGCGCCTCGTGATTGCCGGGATACCACAGGCTCACGGCCTTCGGCGTCAGGATGCGCCGCACGATGACTTCGGCGCGCGGGTCGGCCAGGAACATGCAGGGCCCTTTTTGCAGCGTGATCTTGCCGGTCAGCCGATTGAGGACGTAACGGCCTTCTCCCGCGGGGATCGCCACCGCATAGTGGATCTCCTGGTCGCCATACTTGATGATCGCGTGCTCCGGCCGCGGGAAGTAGATCATCTGGTCTTTGCCGGTCAGGAACAGTTCATCGCCTACTTTGTATTCCTTGCCACCCTCGGAATACGGAGCGATCACTTTGACATACAATCCGCTGATCTCGTTGAGCTCGATCGCCTTGAACTTCTTGCTGTTGTTCTTCTCGACGAAGTTCTCGCTCGGCCGCGGAAACACCACGGCCGGCCCGCGAATGAAGCGCTTGTTGCCATCTTCATCGAGCAATATGCAGTATTCGAGGCGCTCGAGCGTGACCGCGTCACGCACGTAGCGACCGCTCTGATCGCGCACGACCTCGATACCGGTCGGCGGAATATAGAACGACACGTCGGTGCCCTGGATGAGCAGCAACTTGCCCATCGTCAGGTCGGGAAGCGGCAATGCTGCCGGCCCACCGGCTTCGGCGCCACCCTTGCCACCCTTACCATCATCACCGGACTGGCGCTTGATCACGGCCTTCTGCCAATTCGCCTTGGCCGCCTCTTCGTCGTAGACACGCACCAGCAGATACTGGTTCGAGCGCAGGTGGTGACCCTGCACGACCCGCACCATCTGCCCCGGCCACAGCGCAAAAGCGCACGGACCCGGCAGATTGACCTTGTGACCGACATCGAGTTCGACCAGACTGCTGACCGTGCCGGTTTTGGGGTGATGCGTGTCTTTCGACGGATTCTTCATCACCACATACCAACCCTCGGGCGCGATGGCAAAATTCTGGATCGCCGCCTCGAGATGGCACCGCTCGAACCGCTTGGTCTCTTCGTTGAACACCACGGGTTGGTCGGTATTGGCCAAGCTGGTCTTGTATGGTCCTACATAGACGTTGATGTTGCCCTTGGTCTGATCCGAAATGAACGCATACTCGTTCGGAGCCAGAACCAGATCGCGTTCGCGACTCGACGATTCACCCATGCGGTTGTTGTCCTCCTCGATAGACTGATTCCCCGGGGATTTGTTGCTGATGAGATTCGACCGGATCTTCATGGCGCCGCTCCGGCATGGCCACCCTGCGCCCGCTCCCCACCAAAATGGGTCGGCACTTTGCCCCGCGTCACGCGGGCGAAATGCGGATTCATGCTCGTGGGCGGCACCGGCCAGAACAACGGCACCGACACCCGGTCCGGCCACACACAGTAACGCGGCATCGGCGCGACCAGGTCCCGTTGTTTGCGCACGTACCACGCCAACGCATCACGCATCGGATTGCCCGTGTCTTCGCGCAGGGTCGCGCTGGCCAGCATCGTGAAACCGTCGCGTCCCTCGGCCAGAAAATTGTTCGTCACTACTTTGTATTGCTTGCTCGCCTCGAGGCGCGACCCATCGGGAAACGCGACATCGGCAACATGGAACAGCCCGAGCGCGTCCATGATCAAGGTCACCTCGATACCGCTCACCTGCACGGGACCGGTTTCCATGAACAGGCCGGCCTCGAGCACCTCGACCAGTTCATGCCCGGTCAGAGTCAAAATTACGATGGTGTTGTCGAACGGGCTCAACTGGTAGAGATGTCGCCCGGTGATCGTCCCCGCCGCCATGTCGACGCGCGCCCCGCCCCGGTTCTGAATCGCGATGGGCACACTGGCAAACGCTCGCAGCGCATCGGCGATCAGGTTGGCGGAACCGCTGTCGAGCACGCCCATGCGCGGCACATCGTGTTGCAGCGTGCCGAGCGGCAGGTCCAGTTGCGCGGCCGCCTTTTCCCGATGCGGCTGCAACAGGCGCTGCATGGCCACGTCATGGCCGTAGCGGGTCCCGTCGAGAACGACGCGTTCCCAGTGCTCGAGATGCCACACCTGCCCGGGACCGCCGCGGCTGAAGTCGAGCCGGGCCACGGTCGTGCCCATGCCGCGTGTCTGCACCACCCAGGTCGACCCGATCCGCTCGGGGGGCAGGATCTCGGTGTTCGTGTGGCCGCCGACCAGCAGATCGAAGCCAGGCACCAGCCGGGCCAGCGTGCGATCGCGTTCGGCGCCGCAATGCGACAGCAGAATGCGCATGTCGGCAGGGATCGAGGCCAACACCGGCCAGATCCGGCGCAGCGCTTCGTCGTCAGGTTCGACGGTCAGACCGCGGATCAACTCGGCCCGCGTGTACTTCGGCAGATCGAGCGTGGTGCAGCCGGCCAACACCAACGACAGGCTACCCAGTTGCCGGGTCGTATAGGGTTGCCAACACGGATGGTCGGCGCCGAGATTCGCCGAGAGAATCGAAAAGCTCGCCACGGCGGCCGCCCGCCGAAACGCATCGAACCCGTAATCGAACTCATGGTTGCCGATGGCGGCGGCGCTGACGCCCCACGCGTTCATGATCTCGACGATCAAGCGCCCCTGCGAATTGTTCACCTCGGGCGAACCCTGGAAGAAGTCGCCACCGTCGAGAATGATCACCTGCACGCCCGACGCCTGCAACGCTGGCACGGTCGAAGCCAGATACGCCGCATAGATGTCGGGACCGCCAACCATGGGCTTCTTCACCGGATCGAGCCATTTCGCCGGACTCGACGCCACACACCCATGCCAGTCGTTCGTGCAGAACACCGTCAAACGCTGGGTTTCGCTGGCAATGGCAACGCTGCTGTCGAGAATCGCCCCGACAAAAAGAAATACAACAACAATACAACGCATGACCGACCCGACATCAAACCGACATCGAGCAGGTGTCACCACGTGAACGGTTGTCCTTTTTCGATGCACGGCTCGCCAGCCTCTTGCCACGACTGGGCAAAGACCTCGGCGTTTTCCTGGTAGATGTTCGTCAACGTCTCACTCAACGACTTGCCCGTCTCTTGCTGGCGAATCGCCTCGATCAACAACGACAGCCCCACCAGCAATCCACCCGATTTCTTGAGCAGGTGCGACACCATCAGATACGACTGGGCATACGCACCCTCGAGTTCGACGGGGGAGGCCTTCGTGGCCGTCAACAGCGCGTTCAGCGCCGGCGGTGCCAATATCTTGTATTTACCGTCGCGCCGCGCCTGCTGCAGGCGTTTCAGGCGCACCGACAACACCGAGGACTCACCGCCAATGACCTCGGCCAGGCCCTCATGCAACCAGGTAGCCTGGATGCCGGTGGGCTTGACTCCTTCGAGCGCCTTGCCCACCAGAAGATGACTGAACTCGTGAAACAGCGTGTGCCGGGCGAACTGCTCACCGAATGCTTTCTGCTCGCTGTTGGCCACTTCGGGATACATGTCGGCCACGAGTTTGGCCATGCCGTCGGCATCTCCGAGAATGACCGACAGCGTCAGTTTGCCCGACGCCCGATCGAACAAGGCAATGCGATCGCCGGCACCCGGCGTCACGACGAGGCGAACCGGCACCGGCTTGGGTGAAATCCCGAACAGACGGGTCAGATCACCGTAGGTCCGGTTCAACATCGCCAGAACGGCGTCGAGCAGCGCCGACGACAACTCACTCGGATGCTCGACCGTAAACGGCCCGGTGTCACGCTTGTCCATCGACGCCTCGGTCGAAACCTTGGTGGTGAGCATCGACAACTGGCGACGCAACTCCTGATCGTCGGGGCGGGCTGCCACCACCCGTTCCAATACGGCCCGGGCCAACTCCGCATCACCAGCGAGATTCGCGATTAACGACACGGCAGGAAGCGGCGCGATGAGATCGGGGTTCGCCGCCATGCCCTGCTTGATCAGCGCCACAGCCCGCTCCATATTGTTGGCGTTGCGCTCGATGAGCGCCTCGTAGTAGCACGACAGAGCCGTGGTACCCAACCGCTCACGCCAGGTTTTCAGGACGTTTCTCACGTGGGCCGGATCGACGTTGATGCCAAGTTGCACGCAAAGCGGCCAGGCATCGCGGTCAACGAACGGCATCATCTGCTGACAATCAGCGAGGATCTGACGGGCTTCGGTCACCCGGCCACCTGCCAACGCGACAAGACCGGCGCGCAACCGGACCGACGGGAGGTTGTAACCGCGACGCCACGCAAAATCGAGACTGCGCGCGGCTGCCGACGCATTGTTGGTGTTCATCGCCAGCTCGACGTTGTACAAATGAGCCAACGGGTGGTCCGGGTCACGTTTCAGAGCTTCGGCCAACTGTTTGTCTGCCGTCGCCATGTCGAGGCGATCGAGCGCGATTCGCGCCAGCACCAGGTTGCCTTCGGCACTGCGCGCATCGATCTGTACGAGTCGGTTGGCCGCCGCGATTGCTTCGCCGAATCGGTCACGATCGTATGCCGAACGCGCATTGCTCGACGTCGACGACAGCGGATTCGTATCGGTCAGCATGGCTACCACGGTCGCTGCAATCGGCTGATCGGGCGCCGTCTTCAGCGCATTGCCGGCCATGGCCAGCGCTTCGCGGTTCTGCCCGAGAAACATCGCCGCCAGTGCCGATAACCCCTGCGCTTCGGGCCCCGGATGCCGCTTCTCGTACTCTTCGGCCAGCGCCAACGCGTGATAGAAGCGACCAAACTGCAACTCTTCGAGAATCCGCCGCGCAAAGGTCTGGGGATTGTTCAGGCGCGACAGCAACTCCGGAAGTTGCCGGCTGATCTCGTCGAGGTGTTCGCGTGTCTGGTTGGGCCGCAAGGGAACCGGCCGCGGGGACGGGGGCATCTGCGCCAGCAAACGCCGCGCCGTCGAGTCGCCCGGATCGAAACACAACGCCTTCTTCAGCCACAAGCCGGCAATCGCCTGACGGCCAGCCTTCAACTCGATCGCCGCCAACAGGTTCAACAAGTTGACCGACCGATGTCCCTGGCGAAACACCCCGATGGCCGTGGTCCAGGCCTGATCGATTCGGCCGGCCGTAAAATCGGCGTGGGCCTGTCGATACAAGGCCCGCGGAGAACCCGCAGCCTCACCCGCTGCACTTGCGTCATCAATGGTCGTCGGAACCGCCGGGGTTTGAGCCCATCCGGACACCACGCCCAACAGTACCCACGTGACGACGCCCAGCCAAGAAACGAAACGCTGCCGTCTTGTCGTCTGTGTTCTGTCCATACGCCGATGATACCACGCTCACCAACCCGCCACATTTAGATTGTGAAAACAGCGCCAACGCCATTGACAGTATCTTTGCATTACCACTATATTTTCAGGTTCTCGGAGTAGTTGCACAAAGCGAGCGGTTTCCGCAGCCGTTCGTGCAGAATCCGGTGCGGATGGTATCTCTAGCGCGCGAGGAGGTCTCGGTTCATCGTGAATGTATCGCCTGAAACCCTTTTTTGGTTGGCACCTATTGGCGCCGTCTTGGGCCTGGCCATTGCCTACTGGTTCTATGATGCGATGATCCGGGCCGGGGCCGGCAACGACAAGGCCCAGAGCATCGCCACGGCTACCTACGACGGTGCTGTCGCGTACCTCTCGCAGCAGAACCGCGCCGTGGGTATGTGCTACTTCTTCGGCTTCCTGTTCTTTGCCTTCCTGGCCTATGTACTGAAGGCTCAGAGCGCCTGGACCCCGATCGCGTTTCTGTTCGGCGGCCTGTTTTCGTTGATCGCCGGCTACGCGGGGTTGATCGCTTCTGCCCATGCCAATGCGCGCACCGCCGAGGCTGCCAAGCAATCGCTCGCGGCGGGCATGAACATGGCCGTTCGCGGCGCTGCCGTCATCGGCTTTCTCGCCGCGGGTCTCGCGCTCGCCGACATTTCGATCTGGTTCAAGATTCTGTCTTGGGCCATGTCGCAGACCAACGATGCCGGCGTATTCGGGCCCAATAGCAATTACATGGTCCGGTTCGGCATTCGCGACTACGTCGACCTGACCTCGATTCTGCTCACCTTCGGGATCGGTGCCAGTATTCACGCCCTGTTCGCCCGTGCCGGCGGCGGCGTGTTTGCCAAGGCCACCGAACTGGGCGCCGAACTGGTTGCCAAGAACGAAGCCGGCGCGCCGCAAGACGATCCGCGGAATCCGGCCGTGGTCGCCGCTCAACTGGGCAACAACGTCAGTGACGTGTCGGCCCTCGGCACCGACCTCTACGAGTCGTATCTCGGTGCGATCCTGGCTGCCGCCGCGCTCGGCGCCACGGCGTTCCGCCCTGAGACCGCTGCAATCAAAGACGCCGCCCAGAAGGCCTCCATCGAAAGCCTCCAGATTGCTGCCATCATCCTGCCTTTGGTGCTTGCCGGCGCCGGCGTCATCGCGTCGTTGTTCGGTGTCCTGTCGATTCGGGCCACCGAAGACGCGACCCAGAAAGACCTCGCCGGCACCGTCAACCGCAGCCTCCTGATCTCTTCTGCAGTGCTCGCGGCCATCGCCGTCTTTGCCGTCTATGCGATGATGCCCGATTACTTCAAGTTGTGCGGATCGATCGGCGTCGGCCTGCTGGTCGGAATCGTCATTGGCTGGTCGACCGATTACTACACCTCGACCGAGTTCCCGCCCACCCAGGAGCTTGCCACGCAGGCTTCGAGCGGGCCCAATACCGTGTTGCTCGCCGGTCTGACCATCGGTTTGGGCTCCACGGTCGGCCCCACGCTGATCGTGGTGATCGTCGGTATGGTTCTGGCCTTCCTGTTCGCCGGTGGCTATGATCCAGCCTCCGGTCCGATCAACTTCGCCTTTGCGCGTGGCCTCTATGGCATCGCTCTGGCCGCAGTCGGCATGCTGGCCCCGTTGTCGTTGGTCCTGACGGCCGGTGCCTACGGCCCGATCGCCGACAATGCAGCACGCTGTGCCGAAATGACCCAGGCCGGCCCCGACGTGCGCAAACGCACCGACGCCCTGGCTTTTGGTGCCACGACCGCCGCGTCGAGCCGCGGTTACGCCGTCGTTGCGGCCACCCTCTCGGCCGTCGCTCTGCTCGCGGCCTACGTCGAGTCGATTCGCTCCGGACTCATTCGCTACGCCGATTCCACCGGAGACCGCTTCGACAAGTGCGTGTTCCCAAGCTCGACCCAGGCCGTGGCTCTCGACAAGGCCGTCGTCGGCGACTTCATGAGCTACTTCGACGTCACGCTGCTGAACCCGCAGGTGTTGGGTGGCCTGTTGTTGGGTGCCATGCTGGCATCGCTCTTCGCATCGATGATGCTCAAAGCCGTGGGTCTCGCGGCGAAAGCGCTCGCTGCCGAGGTCAAGCGCCAGTTCCACGACAACCCCGGGCTCCTCAAGGGCGATGCGAATGCCAAGGCCAACCATGCCCAGTGCATCACCGCTGTAACCGCGGGTGTCCAGAACGAGATGGTCCTCCCGATTGTCACCGCTCTCGCAGCACCCATCCTCGTCGGTCTCCTCCTCGGCGCCAACGGCGTTATGGGCCTGCTCGCAGGCGCACTCGCCACCGGTTTCGTTCTCGCCGGCTTCCTGACCAACACCGGCGGCACCTGGGACAACGCCAAGAAGTACATCGAAGGCGGCCAGTGCGGCGGTAAGGGGTCCGATAGTCACAAAGCGGTCGTGCTGTCGGGCAGCGTCGGCAATTCGCTCAAAGACGCATCCGGACCGGCATTGACCTCACTCATCAAGGTCATGAGCCTGGTCTCGATCGTCGTGGCCGGCCTGATCGTTTCCTACTCGCCCAGCATCCAGGGCTTGCTCGGCTTCAGCCCTGCCAACACCCGCCTGCGCGACGAGTTCAAGAACAAGTACGACACCAGCGGTCGCCAGGCCGGCATCTTCCTGCCCGGTGACGTCGGCGCTGCCAGCGGTACTGCGCGCACCGGTGGCGATGAGTATTACGACAACATGGAAGAAGACGATCCGTTGCTCGCCCCCGAGCAGGGTCTGATTCCCGACGACGAGGAAGCATTGCTCGGCGACACCGGCAGTGGCACCGAGGCAATCGGCTCGGCTACCGTCGAGCCGCCGGCCGCCGGCAGCGGTTCCGGCAAGGCCAGTGGCGATGCTTCGGCGAAGCCTGGTGTGAAGCCGACTTCCGGCGGTGACGGTGGCTTCGGCGGTTTCGATGACACCCCGAAACCCGCTGCCGGCAGCGGTTCCGGTAAAGCCAGCGGCAAGCCCGCCGATGACGGTGGGTTCGGTGGTTTCGACGATACGCCCAAACCCGCTGCAGGCAGCGGTTCCGGCAAAGCCAGCGGCAAACCCGCCGATGACGGCGGGTTCGGTGGCTTTGACGATACACCCAAACCTGCTGCAGGCAGCGGTTCCGGCAGTCCGGCCGCCGCCGGCAGTGGCAGTGCTGCGGCCGCGGGCAGCGGTTCAGGAAGCGCATCCGCTGCGGGCTCCGGCAGCGCCGCCGCTCCAGCCGCAACGGGTTCCGACCAGACAACTGCGACCGGCAGCGGATCCGGCAGTGCCTCGGCCTCGGGCGCCACGGCTCCGGTTGCCCCCACGACGCCCCCCGCTGCTGGCGGTTCCGGCTCGGGTAGCGCTGCAGCGGCAGGGTCCGGCAGCGCCGTGACGCCGACCGGCTCTGGATCCGGCACAGGCAGCGCAACACCGGCCGGTAGCGGCAGTGCGGCAGCCCCGGCCAACGGTTCCGGTTCGGGTTCCGCCAGTCCCAAGGTTGACGCCGACCCGTTCTAAGCCCCAGACATAGCAGTATTCGTCGACCCCCGATGCATTCGTGCATCGGGGGTTTTTCATCGGCCGCCCCGCGCATTGCAGGTGCGGGTGCGTCCACCTGATCGCCACCGAAAGCCCGCCAAAACGCGGGGTACACGAAAAAGTCTCTCATTGGCTCACCGACGGTACAGTGTCCCCCATCCTTTGACAAGAAACCGGTCCAGTGGCTGATTTCGACTTCGGCTCGTCGCTTGCGCTGACCGTCATACCGTTGTTTTAATGGCCCCACTTTTCCTGATGCCACTCCCAATCAGCGAGGCACACTCCATGTCGGACCCCACCAGCCAGGTCACCCCTCGCCCCATCACCGGGCAACTTCTGCCAACCACACCGCAAGAGTGGGCCGCCGCTTTTCGGGCGCAGAACCGCACGTGTTGGATGTGCCACAACGCCGCCACCGCCATCGAGGCCGGCAAGGCCCCGTCGAAAGATGACCAGTGGCATCTCGAGACCTGTGTTACCGGTTGGCAGGCCGTGGTCCGCGCCACGACGCCAATCGCCGGCGCAACGACGACCGCGCAGGCAACACCCGCCACCCCGGTGCCGACACCGGCGACGCCCCAGGAGCACGCCCTCGCCCCGGCCGCATAAACAGTCCGTTTCGACCGCCTACCCGGCGCCCCATCCGTGAGTCTTCGGTGGGGCGCCGTTGCTTGTTGCCACGACAGTCCCAGCCTGCCACGCTCCCCTATGGTCACCGCGATCCCGTGGTAACATGAAGCAAGACTAAACCGAATGCATGTTTGCGCCGATGAGGAATGTGATTACTTGTATTTTCGCTCGGTGACGCCCGCCCGGGATGGGCAAAGTGAACGTTGGGCTGCTCACGACCCAAGCGCACGGATGCGCGAAGTGGGCCCTTGCGGCCACGATGGCGCAGTCGCAAGGGACCCGGCACTCGTTTTCGGGCCTCGCGCCCGATAAAAAGGGGGAGACGCTTGATTCGCAAGGTCTCATTGATTCTCAGCTTGCTCGTTGCGGC
Source organism: uncultured bacterium (assembly GCA_964483805.1). Classification (GTDB taxonomy): domain Bacteria; phylum Muiribacteriota; class Ozemobacteria; order Ozemobacterales; family Ozemobacteraceae; genus CAZADH01. Next base: position 280 of record CAZADH010000034.1, on the reverse strand, counting down.
GGTGGTGCCGGTCGAGGGCGCGATCTACGCTTTTCGTGATGAGCGCGGCCATCTCTATCTGACCGATCAACCCCCGAACAGCAAATACCGGATCGTCGTCACCACGCGCAAAGACCGGGCTGAAATGGACAACCCGCAAGGCGAGGCACCGGGCCAGACCGTCATGCGCTTCGAATCCCAGAAAGTCATGCTGCCCAACGATGAGGCGTTTTCGAGCATCATCAACGAGGCAGCCCATCGCGAAGGCATCGATCCTTACCTGATCAAAGCCGTGATCAAG
>CAZADH010000033.1:0-30795 GCA_964483805.1 uncultured bacterium | reverse complement strand
CGACCGCGTCGCCAACCAGATCTACCTGATGGCGTTGCTTGGCATCGCCGTGGTCGCCTATTTCTGTCGCTTGATCGCCTCGAGTCTGGAGGACTTCTGACGTCATGTTGCACATTCCCGGGTGGTGTCGGACTGCATCGGTTGCGCTCTGGTTGGGGGCGGCGGCGACGCTGACAGCCGCGCCGGCCACCGAGTTGATGTCCAAGGCACTCAATGCCCGTGCCGCTGGGCGAACCGACGAGGCCGTCGCCTTGCTGCAACAGGCCATCGACACCACCACGCGGGCGCAGCAGCAGAGCCTGGCCCGGTTGATGCTCGGCGACACCCTGCTCGACATGAATCAGCCGGCGCGGGCCCTGGCAGTCTTCGATGAACTGCAGGGTTCGCCGACGGCGGCACGCGCTGAGCGTTCAGAAGCGCAATACAAAAAAGCACAGTGCCAGGGCATGCTCGGTCGCTGGGACGCTGCGCGCGAGACAGCGCGGAACCTGATCGACGGCGATCCAAAGTCACCCTACAGCGAATTGGCCAGGGCATTCCTCGAGACGAGCAAACCCAACGGTGCCGCGGTGGTCACTCCCCGCGTCGTGCCGGTGGCCAGGTCCGAGGTGCCGGCAGACGTCGCCGCCACGGCCGTGGCGCCCGAACCGGCGGTCCCGCAGACGTCTGCGCCCGCGCCCGCACCTGACCCCGATCCGGGGTCCGCCCGGTCGGCCTCGCCGGCGGTGCGCTTGCCCAGGGAGGGTCGGGCCACCACCCTCGAGACCGTGCGCAAGGCTGTCGCCGATGCTGATATTGCCAAAGTAAATACGCGCGAAGCGGCCCGACCGGTGTCTGGTAATCGTGCGCTAACCCGCCTGCTGACAATACCGACGGCTGAGGGCGTCGCCCGCGAGGAGATTGCCACCCGGATTCTGCAGGCGACCAATCATTACGAGCTCGACCCGAAAGGGCAAGGTAAAGACAAAGTATTGCTCGATATCGCTTCGCTGACGGCGCAGTTTGGCGAGCCTGTCGAAGCCTGCAAGCGGTACGACCAGTTGTTGCGGGCCCATCCGCAATCGGCGTTCATCGAGACGGCCTATTTCGAGGCGATCCGCCTGCGGGCCATCTTGAAGGTCTATGGCGCGGCGATCAGTTGGGGAGAGACTTTTCTCAACCTGTTTCCCGATTCGATCCATGGTGAGGAGGTCGGGTTGCTGATCGCGCACGCGCGGGCGGCGTCCGACCCGACGGCCGGTGTGCCTGCCGGTGCGGCCACCCCGGCGGGCCAAACCGGTCCAATCGAGCCGACGGCCACGGCCCGGCCGATGCCGCCGGTCGAGTTGCCCAAGATCGAGAAGGCGCAGACTGTCGGCAAACCGGTCGACACCAGGGGGCGGACCGAGAAATCCGCCGGGCCGGCGCCACGGGCCGATGTGGCGGCCGATGCCCGTTATCGAACAGCCAAGAAGGCAATCGCGGATGGCCATTATGAGACGGCGTTGTCGCAGTTGCAGAAGTTGCGCGATGTATTCCCCAAAGACCCCGGAGTTTTGTGGAACCTCGCATTGGTGCTGGTGCAACAAGAGAACTACCGTGGGGCCGCCGAGGTGCTCGAGCCATTGGCACAACAGCAACCGAACGATGCCGAGGTGCGTTCCCTGCTGGGGTACGTTCACTATCAACTGAAAGACCTGGCCAAGGCGGAGGCCGATTATCGGCAGGCCGGGCCGACCGCGAAGCAGGGGCTCGCGATCTACGATCCCGAGTACGCCACGCGCCGTGTTCAGCAGCAGGCCGACCGTGCCGCGACACGACCAGCCCCGCGTTCGGCGTCGGCAACGACGGCCGGTGAAAAAAGGCCGCCGACAGGTGCGAATCGCGCCGCTACGCCGGTGTCGCGACGCGATCGCGATGCTGCGCGCGACGATACGAGCGCCGCGCCACAATAAACTCGGCAAGACTCGGTGGTTCGTGGTAACATGCCAACACGTTTCGGGCGTTCGCGTCGGTCGAAGCCTGAGCGTCTGGTGTGTCGCCGGTTGCCGGCGGCAATCCAGCGGAAACCCTTGTCAACCAAGGAGACGATCCATGAATCCTGATCTGAGCCAACTCATCGAAGAGTTTGTGACCGAAGGCGATGCGCGTCGTGAGGCCCGCGACTGGGGCGCCGCCAAGACCGAATACCTCAAAGCGTTCGAGGCGATTGACAACGAAGTCGGCGACAACGCGGCCGATGCCCAGGATCCCGACCTCGCCGCGGCCAAGAAACAATTGACCGAGAAGTTGGCGGCCGTCGACGCCGAGTTGGCCAAGTTGCACCGGGAGTGGGGCATGGCAGCGCTGGCCAACGAAGAGTTCGGCCGGGCCATCGACGAACTCGAGCATGCCATCAATCTCGCGTCCGAGAACGACACCGAGTTCCTCGAAGAGGTCAAGAAGCATCTCGATCGGGCAAAGGCGCACGATCGTGACGACCAGATGTTCGAAGAGTTGACCCCCTATGTCGGCCGTGGCGACGAGTTTTGCGCGACCGGCAACTATGCCGAGGCGATTCTCGAGTTTCAAGAGGCGCTCAAACTGCTGGCCGGTTTCCCGACCAACCACCGGTTCGTCACCTATGTGCGTCGCAAGGCGCGCTCGGCGCGACGCGAGCTGATTAAACCGTATCTGCGCCGCAGCCACCGGGCGCGACAGCATGGCAAGCTCAAGCTGGCGGTCGGTTTGTTGGGGCGTGCCGGGTTGCTGATCGGTGACGACGATGCCGTGGTTGCCTCGTTTGTCGAATTGCAGCGACAGGAACTGCTGACGCAGCTTGGCGGCGAACAACCCACCGACGACACCGTCGAAGGCGATGCCACCGACACCTGGAAAGATGCGATTCGCGATTACGACGAAGCGCTGGCCCTCTACTCGTCGTACACCGGCACCGATCCGATGATGCCGGCCTATGTTTCGAAGAACATCTATGAAGATCGCTTCATCGAATCCCGGCGCCGGCTTGCGGGCCTGTATTGCAAGCGCGCCGAGCGCCTGCAGGAAGCGGGCAAGGTGGCGCGGGCGCTGAAGTACTACAAAGAAGCGCTGAAGTTGTATCCACGGGGCGATGACGAGAGCCATCGGGTCATCCAGATGATCAAGAAGCTCAAGCTCGAGATCCCCGCGAAAGCCGTTTGATGGCCTGACGCGGCCCCGGAGACGGGGCCGCGTCGTCCGTTTCGGCGACTTTTTTGAATACCCAGAACGTGGAAAATCCAACGCAGGGTCCCGAGGTCGTTGCGCACGAGGCGGCGCCCGCGCCGGTTTTTCGGCCGTGGTGGGAACTGGCCATTGCCGGTGCGCTCTTCGTCGCTATTGCGGTGGCCATGGCGGCGGGTTGGTTCGAAGACATCGAGAACCGCTCCGTCGACTATCGCTTCCGCTGGCGTGGCTCGATCCCGGAATCCCGCGGACTCGTGTTGGTGTCGATCACCGACGACTGTCTGGTCCGCCTCGGCCAATGGCCGTGGCCGCGGGCGACGCACGCGCGACTGCTCAACGTCTTGAAACGGGCAGGGGCGCGGGTGGTGGCTTTCGACCTGATGTTTGCCGAACCCAGTTCGCAGGGGCCCGACGATGATGTCGCGTTCGCGCGCATGCTCGGTGATGCCGGCAATGTCATCCTGCCGGTCAGTTTCGGGCGGCGTGAGGTGTTGACCCCCGACCTCGAGACCGTCGAGCAGATGACCGTCGAAGGCGCCCTGCCGCTCTTTCGTGGGAACCTGGCGGGCGAAGGCTTCATTGACATGGAGCATGTTCGCACCAATCGCGACGGCGTCATTCGCGATTTGATTCCCGGCAAGTCGTTCGAGGGACGTCAATACTTTGTATTGGGACTGGTGGTCGCGGCGAAGCTGCTCGACCTGCCCGTGGTGCCTGGGCCCGATGGGGTGCGCATTGGCAGCATGTCGTTGCCGGTGTATCACCGCCAGTATCTGGGCGACACCCACGCCGAACCGTTGGCTACGTATTTGCTCAACTATGTCGGCCCCGGGGCCAGGTTCGACGACATCAGTTATTACGACACCTTGACCGAAAAGTTCAACCACGACCTGTTTCGCGGCAAGGCGGTCATCGTCGGGACGCGGGCGCGTGGCACCAACGAAGATGTGAAGTTTTCGCCGTTTGGTGCGATGGCCGGCATGGAAGTCCATGCCAACCTCGTGCACAACCTGATCACCGGTCGCATCATGCAGCGGCCTTCGCAGATGCAGACCTTCGTCGGCATGGTGTTGTTGGCCCTCCTTCTGGCACTGTTCATGAGCGCTTTTCAGGGCATTGGCGGCAACCTCGTGGCCATCGGGGTGCTGCCCGGGTATGTGGCCGTGTCGCTGTGGGCGTTCACCCAGGATGTCACGCTGGCGGTGGTGCCGGTGCTCGTGCTCGTCGGGGCCGAGGTGGTGGCGATCCGGTTTGCCCAATTGATCCTCAATCTCAAGCGTTCACGCGACGATCTGGCCAAGCGCGTGCGCGAGTTGTCGCTGCTCAACGAGGTCAGCAAGTCGACCAGTTACATCGGCGATCTGAACCGCACGCTGTCGACGGTGTTGTCGCGGGCGGTACAGGGGCTGCAGGCCGAGCGTGGGTCGTTGTTTCTGCTCGACAGCCAGTATGAGAACCTGACCGAACAGTCGGTCGTGGTCGGCGACGGCGCCGATGAGACCCCGGATTCGCGCCTGGCCGATCGGTTCAAGTTGGGCGAAGGCATCGCCGGCGGCGTGTTTTCGTCGGGAAAACCGGAACTGATCCGCGATACGCGCCGCGACTCGCGGTTCAAGACCTATTCCGATCGCGACCGCCGCATTCGTTCGTTGATCTGTGTGCCGCTGGTGGTAAAGAGCGGAGCGATTGGCGTCATGAATATCGTCAACAAGCGGTCGGGCGAGTTCGACCAGGAAGATCTCAACCTCACGCTGACCATGGCCAATCAGGCGGCCGTCTTGATCGATAATGCCCGCCTGTTCAACCTCGCCACCATCGACGGCTTGACCGGGCTCGTCGTGCATCGCCACTTCCAGGCGAAGCTCGAAGAGGAGTTCCGCCGGTCGACGCGTTACGAGAAGCCGTTGAGCCTGATTTTGACCGACATCGATCATTTCAAGAAGTTCAACGACACGTGGGGGCACCAGACCGGTGACATGGTCTTGCGCGAAGTTGCCAAGATCGTGCGCAACAGCACGCGCGATACCGATATTGCCGCGCGATACGGGGGCGAGGAGTTCGGCGTCATCCTGCCTGAGACCGATGTCGACGGGGCACGGTTGTTTGCCGAACGCGTGCGCCAACGCGTCGAGGCTGGCGAATTCCCGGGGCCCGGTGGCAAGTTGCTCAAAGTGACCATCAGCATCGGGGTGTGTGCGGTACCGCACCACACGGTGGCCAACACGCAAGAGATGATCCGATTGGCCGATGAGGGGCTCTATGAAAGCAAGCACAACGGGCGCAACCGCGTCAGTGTGGTCGAACAGAGCGCCGAAAGCGCCGGCAAACCGGTGGCCCCTGCCGCGCACTGATGCCGCCTGGCTGTCTGGCGCAAAGGCAGCGGGAAAGCGCCAAGCATGCGCGGGTGCAGTGACTCATTCCATTGGACAAGCGGCCGGCAAAGTCCTATGATCAATATATGGAGTAAAAACACGACCGCACTCGGTTCCCGGTTCGAGAACGTTGCTGGCCGTGGGTTCGGGTGAAGTGTTTTTCCTCTGTCGGTAATCCGCACAGTTCGTTCCCATCCGGCGGAGAGGAGATGATCACATGGATTTTCCCCGATTGTTGGGGCTGTGTGTCTTCATCGTCCTGTCATGGATCTGGATCCTCATGTTTCGCAAGGGCAAGCGGCGCATGCTGCGTGACTATCTGCATGTGCTCGGCCTGTTCATGCTGATGTCGATGACGATCGTGCTCGTTCTGCCCAGTGCCGACCAATGGTATTTTTCCGACGGCCAGATGATGGTGAAGTCGCCGCAGAAGCGCATTCGGACGCGGGCGCGGGGTCGGTTGCAGCCTCTGGCGAAGCAATATGCCAAGGTGCCGCTGTTCGGTGGTCTGGCGCAGATGATCGCTGATGACATTGAGGAATCTATCGACGAATGGGAAGAACTGATTAGCGAAGAACCCGGGCGGACCATCCGTGTTGATTGGCCGTTTCCGCCGGGGGCGATCGTCGACATCGTGAGCCGGCTCGACCCGGCCCAGTGGGCGTCGATCATCGACAATCTCGATGTGTTCGGTCGCGAGCGCGAAAAATTGAAGCGCGTCTTGTCGGCCTCCGAGTTCGAAGAAGCCCGGGCCGAGTGGAAGCGCGTCGATGAGCGGGTGCGCTCTGAGGCCGCATCCGAATGGGATGCCGCCTTTCCATGGCAACGGCGTGCCGTGGCCGACGATCTGACGCGGCGGGCGCTCGACGTCGTGAAGACCCGGCGCGATCAGTCCGACGTCACGACCAAGTTCCTCAATTAGTGGAGCGGCGTCGATCCTTCGTTCCAACATGGACCCCGGCAACCAGCTCTGGCAAGGCGATTGCCTGCGTCTGCCTGACTGCGTGGCGCCGGCGTCGTGCCGGTTGGTTTATCTCGATCCACCGTTCGCGACGGGGCGTCTGCGGGCGGGGCCCACGCGCGGCGCGCCACAGTTCGACGACCGTTGGCCCGGCGGGTTGGGGTCCTATGTCGACTGGTTGCTGACCAGGATCGACGCGCTGATTCCTCTGTTGATGCCCAATGGCAGCATCGTGGTTCACCTCGACGACCGCGCCGTCTATCGCGTCAAAGTCGCCCTCGACGAACGGTTGGGTGTGGCGCGGTTTGTCAATGCCATCGTCTGGCATTACACCGGCGGCGGTCGCAGCCGGCGGCGGTTCGCCGAGAAACACGATATATTGCTTTGGTATGCACTTCGTAAAGATTATCTATTCGATGCCGATGCGGTGCGTGAACCCTATGCGGCTGGTTCGAGTTACGCCCGCCACGGGATCACAGCGCGGTCGGGCAAGCGGTACATGCCCGATCCACGCGGCAAAATCCCCGATGATGTCTGGACAGTGCCGATCGTCAATCCGCTCTCGCCCGAGCGGGTCGGCTATCCGACCCAGAAACCGCTCGCACTGCTCGATCGGCTGGTTCTGGCGTTGACCTCCCCCGGTGACACGGTTCTCGATCCGATGTGCGGGTCAGGCACCACGTTGGTTGCGGCATCCCGCCATGGGCGTCGCTACGTGGGCTGCGATCGGTCGACGGTGGCGCTGCGATTTGCCCAGAAACGATTGGGGCAAGACGGCGGAGCGGCCGCGCCGATCCAGGCGATGGCCGACCTGCGTGGGCCTCGATCTCGCCGGGTCGCGAAGGTTTCGCGCCTGGGCAAAACGCCTTGATCAGCCGCGGCGCTTGTAGGTCGAAGTGCGTTTGCGCATGCGCACGGCGTTGGGGGTGACTTCGACCAGTTCGTCGTCGGTGATGTATTCGAGCGCCTGGTCGAGCGAAAACAGCCGCGGTGGCGTCAGGCGTTCGACGATGTCCTGGGTCGACGACCGGTGGTTGGTCAGGTGCTTGGCGCGCACGACGTTGACGTTCATGTCGCCGTCGCGGGGGCATTCGCCGACGATCATGCCGGTGTAGATTTCCTGGCCGGGAGCGCAGAACAACACCCCGCGCTCTTCGAGGCCGCGAATGGCATAACCCGTGGTGGTGCCGTCTTCCATGGCCACCATGACGCCGACCCGGCGCCCGGGGATATCGCCGCGGTACGGCTCATACCCGAAGAAACCCTGATTGAGGATACCGGTGCCGTTGGTCATGGTGAGGAACTGGTTGCGAAAGCCGATCAGGCTGCGCGCCGGGATGGTGAAGACCAGCCGGATGCCGCCTTGCGCGAGTCGGTGGCTCGCCGAGAGGATCGCGCGTCGCGGTCCGAGGACTTCCATGATCGGGCCCATGTAGGTTTCGGGGATGTCGAGGGTCAGTTCTTCGATCGGTTCGAGCAGCGTGCCGTTGGCGTCGTGTTTCATGATCGCCTTCGGGCGCGATATCTCGAGTTCGAACCCCTCGCGGCGCATGTTTTCGATGAGGATACCCAGATGCAATTCGCCGCGGCCCGACACGAGAAACGTGTCGGGTGATTCGGTGGTTTCGACGCGCAGGGCAACGTTCGACTCGAGTTCTTTCTGCAGGCGGGCCCAGATCTGCCGGGAGGTCAGCATGTTGCCGTCGCGCCCGGAAAACGGGCTGACGTTCGGCGAGAAGGTCATCGAGATGACCGGCTGATCGATGGGAATCACCGGCAGCGGTTCGACGGTCTCGGCCGTGGCCACGGTGTGGCCAATGCTGACGGTCGGCAGGCCCGCAATGGCAATCAGGTCGCCGGCCGAGGCCTCGGCCGTTTCGACGCGCTGCACGCCTTGAAAAGTGTAGAGCTTGGCGATCTTGCCTTTTTCGAGCGGCTTGCCCGCCGAAATCAAGAAGACATCGCTCTTGGCGTTGATGCGGCCCGAGAAGATGCGGCCAATGCCAATGCGGCCGACATAGTCGTTGTAGTCGAGGCTCGTGACCAGCATCGAACCAGGAGCGTCGAGTTGCCCGGTCGGTGGCGGTACGTGGTGGACGATGGCGTCGAGCAGGGGGCGGATGCTGTTGCGCGGATCGCCGAGCGAAGCGCATGCATAACCGTCGCGGCCCGAGGCGAAGAGTACCGGGTAATCGAGAATCGACTCGTCGGCGCCGACGTCGATGAAGAGGTCGAGCACTTCGTCGACGACCTGTTCGGGGCGGGCATCGGGCCGGTCGATCTTGTTGACGACGACGATCGGGCGCAAACCCGCATTGAGGGCCTTGCGCAGCACGAAGCGGGTCTGTGGCATGGGGCCTTCGAACGAATCGACGACCAGCAGGCAGCCGTTGACCATCTGGAGAACGCGTTCGACCTCGCCGCCAAAGTCGACGTGGCCGGGTGTGTCGACCACGTTGATTTTGTGGTCGAGGTAGCCGAGCGACAGGTTCTTGGCGAGAATGGTGATGCCGCGTTCGCGCTCGATGGCGTTGCTGTCCATGAAGCACTCTTGAATGCGCTGGTTCTCGCGAAACAGGCCAGATTGGCGAATCATGGCATCGACCAGGGTGGTCTTGCCGTGGTCGACGTGGGCGATAATCGCGACGTTGCGGATCTTTTCGGGCGGGTAGTGTGCGGAAAAACTCATGCTGCTGCGGCTTCCTTGCTGCGTCGTTGACAATTTGGAACTGCTGGCGTGCGCATTCTAGCCCATTGGTCGACGCCCGGCAAGCGCGGATTGAGGGCGCGTTGAAGGCGTGCGGTTGGCGGCAGGTTCGCGTATCATTGCGGCAGTTCCGAGGCGAGGACGGAGGGGAGACAGGGTGCGCAATAGTGGCGACGTGGGCGGGTGGCGCCGGGGTTGTTGGGCTGCGCTCCTGCTCGTGCCTGTGGTTCTTCTGGTTTTGATCGGAGAGAGTCGCGCCCGCACCGCGGCCGACGATGCGCGCCGGCGTTTCGAGCAACAGTCCGCAGCACTGGTCGAGCGTCTGGCGGTGAGGGCCGATGCGGTGACCTATGTGCGCGGACGGGTCCTCGCCGTCATGGCCACTTTTCGCCGACAGGGCAAGCGGGCCACGTTATACAATGTATTGACGCAGTTGCGTCGGCTCAGCCCGGAGTGCGCCGTCGAGGCTTTTCGCTTCGATGGCCGGGGCGACCTGGTCGAAACCTGGCCTGAAAAGGCGCCGAATCAATGGCTGATGCGCCAGTTGTTTCGCGGGGTGACGCTCGACGACGCGCCGGCGCGCGTGCAGATCGGGCGGCAACTGAACCGCATCATTCCCCAGAACCTCGGCCTGGGCAAAACGTTGGGGTCGTTTGCGCTGCGTCGGGGCCGTGTGGTCGCCGTGCAGATGGCGGGTGGCGACGGTTGGTTGGCGTGGGAGCGCGGGCCGGGGTGGGGCGTCATCATCACGGTCAGGGCGATCCCCGATTCGACGCAGCGATTGCTTGCCGCCATGCGTCGCGAGCGGATCCACCGGCGCACGGCCGCCGCCATGGTGGTCGGCGGCGGCGAGTCGGTGGCGGGGCGCTGGCGGGTGTGGGGGCAGGCGGAACCGGGGGCCGCGCGCCAGGCATGGCACGCGGTGCAGCGCACCGGTTCCGATGCCGGCGAACATGCCGGGCAATACTGGGTATTTCGTACCACGGCGGCAGGCCAGATCTTCTTTGGCGGTTTGCCGATACCGGCAGAAGCCAAGATACCGGCGACGACAGCGGGACGGCTCGCGGCGTTGGTGGTGTGGTTGGCAGTGGTGCGCCGGTTGGTCTGGTCGCGTGATCGCCTGGGGTCGTTGCATGGGGTTTCGACTGCCGTTTTCCTATTGGCAGCGCTGGCCCCGGCCGGGGCCCTGGTGATCGGCGCGTCCGAGTTGGTGGCCGAGCGTGAGCAGGTGCTGGGCAACCAGGTGACCCGGTTTCAGAACGCGGCCGTTCAGGAACTCGATGCCCGTTTTGTGTTGCACCTGCACCAGGCGGGGTTGCAGATGCGGCGGTTGACCGGCGATCCCGTGTTGGCACAGGTTGGTCCCGGTGTCGCTTCGGTGGCGGCCGCGTTGCTGCCGCCCGGCGTCGGCGGGTGGTTCGAGTTGCGCAATCCTGACGGGCAGCGCGTGTTTGCCACCGAAACCGAGACCGGCGGTTTTCATTCTCTGATGGGCGTGTTTTCGCACATCGCCCTGGAGAAATGGGCGCCGGTGCGCCTGCGCGAGGCCCGCACCCGGCCCGACGAGTTCGTTGCCGGGATGATCCGCCATCGGCACATTGGCTTCGGTTTTATGGCCAATTACCCACGGTATCTGCATCCGATCACCACCGGCGAGGAGCGGTCGTTCTTGTTCTGGAACTGCTTCGACCGGCCGAACACGGCGGCTGCGCTCGTGGCCATGCTCGTGCCGCGCGAACATCTCATTCGCAGTTTTCTTGCCGGCCAGCTCGAGCAGCGATTCTTCCTCATGGATGCGCCGGTCCGGCTGGCGGCATTCAACATCGGGACGGCGGCCTGGGTTGGCGCCGACCGGCGGGGATGGGACCGTGCGCTGTCGTCGATTGCCTGGGCGACGGCGATCATGCAGTATCCGCATGCGGGCCAGGTGACCTTGGACGGCGAGAAATACTGGTATTCTTGCGTGCGGGCCGCCGGCATCGACGATCATTGCCTGCTGGCTCTGTTTCCCGAGGCGACATTGGCCCGCCGACTGGCCGGGTTGCGCCGGGTCATCGGCGGCGGTTTGCTGCTGGCTTTGTGTCTGGCATGGTTGATGGGACGGCAGCTCTCGACGCGTCTCCTGGTGCCGGTGCATGGTCTGGCCGCCGGCGTCGAAGCGTTGCGCCGGCGCCAGTTCACCCAGGTGGTGCCGATCATCCACGACGACGAGCTGGGGCGTCTGGCGGGCGCGTTCAATGCAATGGTGGTCGAGTTGCGTGAATACGATGTGGCACGCGCCGTGCAAACCGGGTTGCTGCCCCAGAGTTATCCGGCGATCGAGGGCTACGACGTTTTGGGTCGGACAACATTTGCCTCCGATCTCGGTGGTGATTGCCTCGATTGCCGGACGTTGGCCGATGGCCGGCTGTTGTTCCTGGTTGGGGACGTGGCCGGCCACGGGGTCGGGTCGGCGTTGATCATGGCCTTCGTCAAGGCCACGGTGACGTTGTGGCTCGCAGAGCCGCGTCCCGACCTGGGTCGGCTCGGACAAGCGCTCGACCGGTTGCTTGCCGACCTGGGCGGAACGCAGCGGCCTTTTCTTGCCATGTTTTGCGGTCTGCTGGCGCCGGCGACAGGAGCAATATCATGTATTGCATGTGGTCACCCTTATCCAATGTTGCGGCGAGAGAGTGGCCGAGTCGAGGCGGTGGGGCGCGCGGCGTATCCGCTCGGCAGTCGCCGGCGGGCTTGGGTGCCGGAAACGATCGATGGGCAGTTGCGCCCCGGCGACACCCTGGTCTGCTATACCGACGGTCTGGTCGAAGGGCGAGATCGTGACGGTCGCGAGCTGGGCTACGACGGTCTTGCCGCCTGGTTGGCCGGAGTCGACGGTGGCCTTGGGGCGGTGGCCCTGACCGAGCAGTTGTCGGCGTTCCACGAAGGCCGGTGTGTCGGCGCCGTCGATGACGTGACGGTGCTGGCGATTCACCGGCAGAGTGCTCCCAGCCCGGAAATCGGCAGTGAGGGGCGACCATGAGCGGGCACCGCAACAACGCTCAACCGGTGCGGGCGGCGCGGAAGGGTTATGCGCTCGCGGTCGTCTTGCTCTTGCCGGTACTGGCGGCTGCCGGGGTGGCCGTGTCGGCGTACGAGCGCTGGCACGAAGGGCGGCAACGGGATCGTGCCGATCGGCTTGGTCTGGCGCTGGCACGCATCGTGGCGGGGCAGGATGCAGGCTGTTCGACCACCAATGCCCTGCGGTATGTGCTGGGTTACATGCGGGGTCGGCTCAACGACATCGAGAGCCTAAACGGGAGTCGATCGCCAAGCGGTTGCAGATTCGGGTGCGGTTGTTCCTGTTTCAGGAACAGCGACCGGTGTTGTTGGCGCCGGCCGGTGATCGGTTGGCGAGTGTGGCCCAGCAAATTGTGGTAGCCATCGGCCGCAACGAGAAGGTCGACCCGGCCGCCGATGCGCGCCTCGATCGGGTGTTGCGCCGGATCTGGGGAAAGGGCGCAACGGTCGCGCGGTTGCGGCGGTTCAATGGGGAGTATCTGCGCCTGCCGCGGCGAGGATCGCGCGGAGTGCTCTATGTGGTGCGCCACGGCGATGGTCTGGGCGCGGTCATGGTGATCGAGGACCTGTCGGACGTGCAGTGGCGCCGCTTCGTGGCGGCGCGGGCCGCATGGCAAGAGTATCGGCCCTGGATCGGCAAAGCCTGGCCGGAACTCGATGTCTGGGTGCCGCCACGCGGTCGGAGTGCCGGCGAGATGCAAGCGGCGTGGGCGTTGGCGCAGAGCGCCGGCGTGACCCAGGTCGAGAGCGAAGGGCTCGTCTGGGCGTTCTTGCGCGATCGCTGGGGGCAGGTCACGTGTCTCACCGTTCCGGTTACCGCGCCGGGGATGTCGCGGGTTTCATGGGGAGGTGCGGCCGCGGCCGGCATCTTGTTCTCTCTTGGTGCCGGCGGTTGGGCATGGCGTCGGGTCAGGGCTGGAAACATGGTCTGGTCGATCCGGATGCAGATCTGGATGTTGCTGTTGTATGTCACCCTGTTGCCGCTGGGCAGCGCGCTCCTGCTGGGCCACGCCACCCTGCGCGATCGGGCCGACCGCTTGCGCCATCAGGCCTTCAAAGACGGACTCGATCGGCTGCAACGGATCGAAGGCGACCTGGTGCAGGAGCGGCAACGCTTTCTGCTGGCCTGTCGGCGGATTCGCGATCTGGCAGGACGCCACTGGCAAAAACCGGAAAAGTTGCAGCGTTTCCTGCGCGCGATGCGGTCTCGCGATGTGTGCGAATACGTCGATCTGCGCGCGGGTGGCGGCGAGCCGATGTTTACCACGTTTGCGCCCGACCAGCCCGTGCACCTGTTGCAGAAGATGTTCTCGCGCTTCGCTTTTCGGCTGTACCACGGTGAGCGGCTCGCCGCCGGGCCGCAGCGACTCGACAGCATCGATATCCTCTGTGAAGATTTGATGTCGAGTGAGGCGCTTGGCTGGTCGACCATCGCTGGCCACCCGGATCGCCTGCATGAACTGGCGATGTCGAAGACCCCCGTCGAATACTACTGGTCGTTGTATCCCCCGGCGGCGACTGGACCGGCATTCATTGCCGTCATCCAGGATCGGGGCGGTTTGGTGCGGCGTCGCCTGACGGCGGTGGTAAAAAAACAACCGGTCGGAGATCGGTTGTTTGTCATGAATTTTATGGACGTTGTATTGCATCCTGATCTGCCTGCTGCCGACCGGCGTCTCCTCGCCGATCTGCTGGTCGCCGGCAACAAGACCGAGCAACCCCAGCAGTGGGAGGTCCGGTTGTCGTCGGGGCCGGCGTGGATCGTGACCCGTCCCGAAGGACTCATCCATCGATGGGGGCTGCTGACCGCCCGCGATGCGACCGCAACCCTGGCGGCGTTGCAACCCTGGCGACATCGGTTGCTGCTTTTCGCTCTGGTCGCGCTGGCGATCGTCCTCATGGCCGGGTTCGTGTTGGCCGAAATGGTGCTGGTGCCGATTGGCGACCTGTCGCGCGGCATCGAGTCGATGCGCTTGCGGCGGGTCGAGGGGTTGATCCCGGTGCGGCGCGACGATGAACTGGGCGAGTTGGCGCGCGTGTTCAATCGGATGCTCGGGGAACTGCGCGAGTTGCAGTTGGCCCGCATCGTGCAGGGCAGCCTCATGCCGCGACAACTTCCGGTGGTTGGGGGCTACACCTTGGCGGCCCGCAACATCACGGCGAGCGATCTGGGGGGCGACTACTTCGATTGTCTGCCGCTGCCGGATGGACGGTATCTTCTGCTGATTGGCGATGCGACCGGTCATGGCATTTCGGCGGCACTGGCGATGGCGATGGCGAAGGCGGCGGTGGCCTACAGCCTGCGGGAGGGGCGGTGCGAACCCGACCAGGTGATGGGCGCTCTGAATCATGTGTTCAATCGAGAATTGAAGGCGCAGCGGAAATACATGACCGTGCTGCTGTTGGGGTTCGATCCGGGGCGGCACACGGTGGTCGCGACCAACGCCGGGCATCACTATCCGGTGGTCTACCGTGCGGCGACGGGCTCGCTCGACATGCGGGAGATGCCAGGCGTTCCGGTCGGGTTTCGTGCGCGTGGCAGTTGGCCGCGGGTCGAGTATCGAATCGATCCGGGCGATGCCGTGGTGCTGTTCACCGATGGCGTGACCGAGGCCGAGACCGCCGCCGGAGAGTGGCTGGGCAACCTGTGGCTCGAAACGATGGTGCGCCGCTGTGGAACCACCCACATGACGGCCGGCGGGATGCTCGACGAACTGCTGGCCGAATACGACCGGGCGCGGGCGCCCGGGCCGCTGACCGACGATGTGACCGTGCTGGTGCTGCGGCGCCAGGAGTGAGCGCGCGCCCGCCCGCCATGGATGGCGCAGTGGGCGTTTGCCGCCACGAGGGCGGCCCGAAAAGCAGTTTCGGGCAGTGCAAACGACCCGCCCGCCATGGATGGCGCAGTGGGCGTTTGCACTGAGATTTTTGGGTCATGTTCCGCGTGCATTGGGGCAGTCGGAGTTGTGGTATGATGATGGCTCGATTGGCTGGACATTGCGGAGGAGAAACCATGGAACTGACGCTGAAAACCTTTGACGAGAAGAACAAGGTCACGGTGTTGTCGGTCAAAGGCCGACTCGAGACCAACGATGTCTTCAAGTTCAAAGAAGAGATGGAAAGCTACATTGATCGCGGACAACAGCGGATCGTGCTGAGCATGGCCGAGTTGCAGTTCATGAACAGCATGGGGCTTGGCGTGGTGGTGTCGCTGTTGAAGCGCATTCGCAAGAGTGGGGGCGACCTCAAACTGGTCGAGTTGACCCCGAACATCAAGACGTTGTTCGAGATCACGCGTCTCGACAGTATCATCGATATCTTCGATGAGGAGCGGCAGGGACTCGAGAAGTTCCGGTCCTGAGCGGGGTCTCCTTATAGTCTGCCGCCGTCGGCGGCCACGGGTGTACATGCATGAAGCGATTGAAACTCGCGCACAAGCTGATGGGGCTGTTGTTGGTCGGCGCATTGGTGCCGATTCTCGGCATTGCCTGGATCAACATCGCATCGCGACCGGTATTCGCGGGGCGGCAGGTGTTGCAGGGGCTGTCGGGGGCCGTGCAGCGGGCTGGCGATCAGTTCGATCTCGAGGCTCTGCGCAAGGCCCAGGAACACAAACAACTCACGGTCGAGCAACTCGAGACCGCCGTCGTCGGACTCGAGACGTTGAAGCGCGAACTCGATGACAAGCGCAAGCATTACGACGCGCTCGAGCGCGGGATCCAGGCACTGCAGAACACCTCGACCCTGTGCCTGTACGGCATGCTTGGCTTTCTTGCGGTCTTGATGGTCGGTGGCTATACGCTGCTCAACCACATGCAGACGCCGGTGCGTGAGGTGGTGGCCAAGTTGGCGAATTTCCAGAACCAGAACGAGAGCGAGGCGTCGGGCGATTTTCTGGCGGCGACACTCGAATTCGACAAGTTCTTCTTCACCGCCCGCAGCATTCTCTCGGAAACCCTGGCGATCGCCAGCGACTTGAAACGGCGCCTCGAACCGCTGACAGCGATGGTGGCGTTCTCAGACGAGAACATGAGCGGCTTCTTCACCAACGTTCAGGAAATCAGCCGCAGCAGCAGTTACATTGCCAATACCCTCGAGTCGACCACCGCCAGCATCGAAGAGGTGTCGACCTCGGCGCAGACGATCGCCGATCGCTCGCTCAAGGCCGCGCAAGAATCCGCTGCTGCCAACGAGATCGCCACCAGTGGTCGCGCTGCGGTGTCCGAGACCATCGAGACGATGGAGTCGATCAAAGATGCCGTTTTGGGCCTGGAAGACGTCATCGGCGACCTGAACTCAGCTTCGAAGCAGATTGGCAACATTGTAAATACAATCACCACCATTGCGAATCAGACCAACCTGTTGGCGTTGAATGCGGCCATCGAGGCGGCGCGCGCTGGTGAGCAGGGCCGCGGCTTCTCGGTCGTTGCCGACGAAGTGCGCAAGCTGGCCGAAGAGTCGGGCGAGGCCGCTGAAGAAATCGGCAAGCTGATCAAGAACATGCAACAGAAGACGGCGCAGGCCGTGACCACCATGAAGTCGGGCACCGACAAGGTCATCGAGGGGGCCACCGTCGTCAACGTGGCCGGCGACAACCTGACCAAGATCGTGGCCGCGGTCAATCGGGTCAACCAGATGATCCAGGAGATCTCGAAGGCGAGCACCGAACAGTCGACGAACATCGAGTCACTGACCCACTCGATCGAGAGCATCTCGGGTGCCACGAAAATGACGAGCGAAGGCACCAAACGGGTGGCCAGCGCCGTCAACGAACAACTCAATTACATCCGCCAATATGTGTCGACCACCCGCGAGCTCATGACGCTCGTCCAGTTGCTGAGCGATATGCTGGGGAAATTCAATATATGAAAGCGCTTCTAGCCTACGATCTTCCCGGTCTCGAGGCCGAACTGGCCGCCCTGGGCATGCCGAAATACCGGGCCCGCCAGGTGTTTGCCTGGGTTTACCACAAGCTCGAAACCGATTTTTCGGCGATGACCGATCTTGGCCAGGCCGACCGGACCAGGCTCGCCGAGCACTTCGGCGCCGTGATCCCGCCTGACCGCGCCTGGATCCGCGCGGCCGATGGCGTCGGCAAGCTCGGGTTGCCGCTGGCCGATGGCGCTTTGGTCGAGGCGGTTGCGATTCCGGAGGCCGCCGAGGAGTCGCCGGGCATGACCTTCTGTCTGTCGTCGCAGACCGGTTGCGCTGTGGGCTGCACCTTCTGCCGTACCGGGTCGATTGGGGCCGGTCGCAATCTCGGCACGCACGAGATCCTGGCGCAGGTTGTCGCCCTGGCGAAACTCGTGAAAGCAAGACCGGAACACATTGTATTTATGGGCATGGGCGAGCCTTTGCTCAATCGCGACGCGGTGTCGGGCGCGGTGCAGCGCCTCACCGAAAAATCCGGGCTCGGGTTGGCGACCCGACGGATCACGGTGTCGACGGTCGGGATTCCCGACGGTATCCGGGCGATGATCGACTGGCCCGGCGAGGTCAATCTCGCGGTCAGTCTGCATGCCGCCGCCGACGATCTGCGCACGCGGTTGGTGCCAATCAACCGCAAAATCGGTCTCGAACGTTTACGGGGGGCGGTCACCGAGTATCTGGCCGCGACGAATCGCCGGGTGACTTTCGAAGTGGTGCTGATTGCCGGCGTCAATGACGGTGAGCAGGACGCCTTGAACGTCGCCGGATTTTGCGAGGGGCTGCTGTGCCATGTCAACCTGATCCCGCTCAACCCGGTGGCCGGGTCGGGCATGCGCACGCCTGGCGAAGCGACGGTCAAAGCCTTTCGCAAGGTGCTCAAAAAGGCCGGAGTCAACGCAACGGTGCGACAGTCACGCGGTGGCGGGATCAGTGCGGCGTGTGGACAGTTGGCCGGTGCAGGTGACGGGTCGTTTGCACCGCCCGGAAACTGACGTTTCGGGCCGCCCTCGTGGCGGCAAACGCCCACTGCGCGCATCGTGCGCGGGCGGGTCGGCCTGATCGTGCAGTTTTCGCTTCGGTTTGTCGCCGGTTCTTCCGACGATTGACCTGAACGTGTCGTTTCGACGTTTCGTCGTTTGACGCATGCGTCGGCGACCGCTCACCTTCTGGGACGGCGAAAGGAAGAGATTGTGGCCAAGCAACAGAGCTGTCTGCTGGTGTTGTTCAAAATGGCTCTGCTCATGGTGTTGCTGCTTGCCGGCGGGATAGCCGTCTTCTTCTTCCTGTCCGACCAGTTGCGCACCTTCTTCAATCGCGGTGGCGACATCGTGGTGCCCGATTTCCGCAATCAGCATCTGATCCAGGTTTTCAAGAACAAACCGCCGGATCTCAAAGTCGATCGAGGTGCCGAGAAGTTTTCGGCGAACGTGCCGCGCGACCACGTCGTCGATCAGGATCCGGCGCCGGGCACCCGCGTCAAACAGGGAAAAACCGTGCTGTTGACCATCTCATTGGGCGGCAAGCAGGTCACGGTGCCGAATCTCGTTGGCCAGGACATGCGCAACTCGGCTCTGGCAATTCTCAACGCGCAACTGCTCGAGGGCAACCGCAGTTACCTGCCGTCGGCGGAGATTCCTGCCCACCACGTCATCAGCCAGTATCCATGGCCCAACACGACTTCCGAGGTCGGCCATCGGGTCGACATGTTGATCAGTCTGGGTGGCAGCGAGATCAAGACCCCGTTGCCGAACCTCATCGGGCGCAATCTCGAAGAGGCGAAAGGCAATCTGACGGCTTGGGGTCTAAAAATGGGGCGGGTGGCGACAAAGCGGGATCCCAACAAACCCGAGGGCCAAGTGCTGTCGACCCGTCCGGCTCCATACGAACCGGTTGGGGACGGTGCTGCGATCGATCTATTGACGAGCAGCGGCAACAATCCCGGCAACGTGACGGGTGAGTTGCTGGCGAAGTTCGAGGCCAAGGATGCCGAGTCGGCGCCGAGTGAGCGCGCACCCGATAAGCCGCGCGGCCCGGATGCCGGCAATCCCCTGCCGCCACGGGTGACCGTCGATGACGACGATGAAGGAAGTGACGACGTGCCGGTTCCCGTTGATGGTGTGCCGTTGCCGACACCCCTGCCGATGACCGGGCCGTTGACCGGTCCCGATGCCGTTGAACCCGGGCCTTCCGAGCCACCGGCGCAACCCGTGGGGGCGACGGGCGGGGCCAAGGTGCCGGTGCGCTTTGTCATGCCCGACGGCTTCATGCCCAAAGAATTGAAGTTCATCCTGGTCGGTGCCGAAGGCCGCCAGGTGCTGTACCAAGGCAACCACAAGCCGAACGAGGCGATTCGTATCGAGGCCCCCGCCCTTCCCGGCGCCAAACTGCAGATCTACATCAACAGCATTTTCATCGAAGAGCGACCGCTCTGAACGCAGGGTCGCCGGGCGCCAGAGGGCGCATCGGCGAGCCGCGTTGTCACGGTTCGGCCCCTGCTTACGTCGCCGGCAACACGCGACTGTTGCCTGATCGTCTGGCGAAATTTTCGCCGCGGCATCAGCTTATTGCGACATCTGCCGATAACTATTGAAGACCAGTCTCACAGGCTGGCGGCGTCTGTCGAGGAGGCAAAGTATGTCGGGTCGCGTGCTCAACGGTAAATACGAACTGCAACAGCAGATCGCGGAAACGCGTCGTTTCACCGTCCACCAGGGTGTCGAAAAGGCCACGGGCACACCGGTGGTCATCAAGATGCTGGCCGAGGATCTGGCCGGACAACCAGCCCAGGTGAAACTGTTTACCGACGAAGTCCGGCAGACCGCGCGTCTCGACCATGCCGCACTCGTGCCCGTTCTCGATCTCGATCAGATCGACGGGGTGCCATACGTTGTAAGTCCCGTCGTCGAAGGGGTCGAGTTGCGCACCTGGTTGCGCCAGACCCAACCCGAGTTTTCGCTGCTGGTTCGTTTGCTGGGGGTGCTGGCTTCGTTGCTCGAGGCGGCGGCCGCAGCGGGCATCGCCGAACGCACGGTGCGATTGAGCAACCTCGTGCTCACCAACAACGGCGAATTGCGTCTGCTCGGCTTCTCACAATCACGGTTCCAGTTGGCGGAACGAGAACATGCGGTGACCGAGCGTGGCTTGCAGGCCGATCTTTTCTTTCTTGGGACCCTGGCCTTCGAGTTCTTCGTCGGCTGTTCGCCGATGTTGAAGCGGGGCGGCATCAACGACGCCTGGGACGAACAACTCCGCAGTGGCCTGCGCATGCGGCATCAGAACCTGCCACCCGAGCAGATCGAAGCGGTGGTCCAGATTCTCGATCGCGCCTTCACACGCACGCTGGCTCGCCGATATGCGACCCCGACCGTGTTTACGAAAGACCTCGACGGCGTCGTGGGAGCGATCGGTGGCCGGGCCGCGGTGGCACAGATGGTGCAGCGGCGCGAACAGTCGTTGCAGACCGCTTCCGAAGTCGTCGCCGCGCTGGCCGGGTCGGTTGGCGGCGTGTCGGCCACCGCGGCCGGCGCAGAAGGCGCCACGCTGGTGGCCCTGCCCACGGCTCGTGGGGGGGGGAGCGATCGATCTGCCGGTGTCGACGCCGGTGGGCCCGGTGAGGTCGTTCGCACTCAGGGTGGCGTGCGTCTGCGCGTCATCCCGGGCGGGGTCGGCCGACCGGGTGTCGGTGCGGGCTTGTGGGGCCGATTTGGCGAAGACCATCGTTGGTTGACCAATCCGGTGTTGCTGATTGGCGGCGGGCTGGCGCTGTTGTTGCTGCTGGTCCTGCTCTGGTAGGAGGCGTCGTCATGCAATCGATCATGGTGTCGCCATCGCTGCTCTCGGCCGAGTTCACCGAACTGGGCCGTGCACTTGATTCCATCGCGGCCAGCGGGGCCGACTGGGTGCATGTCGATGTCATGGACGGCCACTTCGTGCCGAACCTGACGATCGGGCCGCCGGTCATTCGGGCACTGCGTCGGCGTACGAAAATGGTGCTCGACACGCACCTGATGATCATGCAACCCGAGCGGTGGTTGGAAGAATACAAAGCCGCGGGGGCCGATGTTTTGACCGTGCATCTCGAAGCGACCCCGCATGCCCACCGGGCGCTGACCCAGATTCGCGCTCTCGGTCTGCGGGCCGGGCTGTCACTCACGCCGCAGACGGGGCTGGATGGTCTCGAGGTTCTGCTGCCCGAGTGTCATTTGTTGCTGATCATGAGCGTCAACCCGGGGTTTGGGGGGCAACGGTTGATCCGGCCGGTGCTCGACAAGATCCGGGCGGCGCGGCAGATGATCGATCGCCTTGGATGTTCGACGATTCTGCAGGTCGATGGCGGCGTCGATGCCGACAACGTGGCCGAAGTGGTCGCGGCCGGGGCCGACAATCTCGTGATGGGTTCAGCCTTCTTCGGGGCCGCTGATCCGGCGGCTCTGGTGGCCAACGTGAAAGCCTGCGGTCGGCAGGGAGGTCCGCGATGATTCCTCGACCGAATGACTTGACCACGCTCGTCTCGGGGTTGAAAGCGCGGCATGCGGCATCCCCGGGCGATCGCGATCTGGCGCTGAAATACGGGCGCCTGCTCGTGCGTGTCGGCCAACTGCGCGAGGCGGTGACGGTTCTGGAGCGACTGGTCAAGAGCGCACCGGAAGACGCGGCGCCGCGGTTGGTGCTGGTTATGGCTCTGGTCAAGCTGGGCGATGTCGAGGCGGCACGCTTCTGGCTCGAGCCCGCGGTGGCCGGTGATCCGGGCAACGTGTCGGTTCTCGTCGCCCTGGCGGCGGTGGCCGAGGCGGAGGGGCGGGTCGAGGAACAGGTGGCCAGC
Organism: uncultured bacterium; assembly: GCA_964483805.1. Lineage (GTDB taxonomy): Bacteria > Muiribacteriota > Ozemobacteria > Ozemobacterales > Ozemobacteraceae > CAZADH01. The sequence goes on along the minus strand of CAZADH010000033.1, from coordinate 8,764 downwards.
CTGATGCGCGCCGTTGCGAGTGACGCGAAGCGTGTCGATTTGCGGTTGAAGCTGGCCGAATTGCTGCGATCGCATGGCGATACGTCAGGCGCGCGCCAGCAGTATGAGGCGATTTTGCAGGAGCAACCGGGTCACGATCAGGCCCGTTTTCGCTTGGCGGCAATGAAGTTCGCGGCTGGGGATCTCGCCGGCGCGGTGGCCGAATACCGTGCGCACTTGCAGGTGCATCCTGAGGCGATTGATGTTCACTTCAATCTGGCGATCTGCCTGTTGCGTCAGCACCAGCACCAGCAGGCGATCGGGCATCTCGCCTTGGTGAACCGTCGGCAGCCGACGCATCCGAAAGCGGCATGGTTGCTGGCCGAGAGCTATGAGGCTTGTGGCGAGAACGATCGTGCGGTCGTCATCCTCGAAGGGCTGGCGGAGCGCGCGGCGTATGCGGAGATGGCATTGGTGCGCCTGTCCCGCCTGTATCAACGGCTTGGCGAACAGGAGGCGGTCATCGAGGTCAACGAACGACTGGTGGCGCTGCAACCGGACAAGCCGCGTTTTGCGTTGGACCTGGCGAAGACGCTGGTGGAAAGCAACCGCCTGGCCCGAGCCGAAGAAGTGCTGCACAATGTATTGACAAATAATCCCGGCCACCTGGAAACCCATCGATGGCTGGGGGAGTTGCGTTTGCGTCAGGGCCGGCTGAAGGAAGCGCGGGCCGAGTTCGACAACACGGTGCTGGCCGAACCCGCGTATGCGTTCGGTTGGCACGGCCTGGCCCGGGTCTATCGCCTGATGGGCGATGCGACCGAAGAACGACGGGCGTTGAATCAGGCCTTCGAGGCGGGATTGACCGATGCCGCGGCGCGCTTGCGCCTGGGTGAACTGGAACGGAAGAACGGAATGGGAGGGCTCGCGCACTTCCGCGCCGTGCTCGAACAGGCACCCGAATCGGCCGCCGGCCGTGAGGCCGCCTATTATCTGCAGCATCCGCGTTGATGTGACGCGACCTGCCCAACGCCGCCAACGATGATCGATCGCGTGCTTGCTCTGACGATCAGCCTGGTCGCGCTGGGCGTCCTGTTGTGGGACGTGTGGCGGCAACGCCGGCGCTTCGCCGAACAGGAAGTGGATCGGTACGGGTTGGGGGTTGGCACGAGCGGCGACGGCGAGACAATCGGTCCGGACGAACCCGGGGCTGCAGCCATCGCCCGTCTCGAGATCGAGACCTTTCTCAATCGCATGGCCGAGAAGACGCAGTTTTCCGGTGATGAGCGGACGCGTCTGCGGACGTTGGTGAACGATCCCGACCCGGCCATTGAGGAACGGGCGTTCCAGTTGCTCGGCAAGGATCCGATGGAACTGAGTTTCCTCATTGGCCACCTGAAGGCGCGCGAGGCCTCGATCATGGCGATTCTCGAGGACACGGCCGCGTCAAAGGAACGGGTCAAGGCCTACGATCAGTTCTTCCGCACGAAGAATCTGCGCCTGCTCGCGCGGCTCGGTGGCACGGCCAGTTCGCCATCGCCGCTCGCATCGGTCTGGAACGTCGAACCGGAGATCGGGCGACGGATGCTCGAGAGCCATCTGGCCTCGGAGTTCGGCGCCGAGCAACGTGGCGTGATACGCCGTGGCCGCCGTGAGGTGGTGCCGCGGTTGTTGGCCATTGCCGGTGACGGTTCGACCGACACGGCGCTGCGTTCGTCGGCACTGCTCGGTCTGGTCGAGGTTGCCGATATTGATGACCTGACGCCGGTACGTCGTCTCCTGACCAGCGATCTGGCGGTCATCCGCTACTGTGCCGTGGACGCGCTGGGCCAACTCGGCGGCAGTGCTGCGTTGATCGATCTGGAAGGCATGCTCGACGATCCGCATCCGCACGTGCGCAGTCTGGTGCTGAGTCACCTGTCGCGGTTGAACGCCATCGAGGTCGTTCCCCGCATTGTGGCCATGCTTGATGCCGAACCCGAGATCCTAGCGCTCGCCGCCCGTCAGGCGCTGGTGCGCATGCCGGCCAAGGATGCGGTGATCGAGCGGTTGCTCGACCAGATGCCGACGTTGCCGGTCGCACGGGTGGCGGTGGCCATGGAGATCCTCGCCGAACTCGGAGCGCGGCAGGCGGTGCCGATGATCCGGGCGAATCTGCAACACGCCGAAGCCGAAGTGCGGATCAGCGCAGCCAATGCGTTGCTCATCTTGCGCGAGCGCGAAGACCTGCCGCGGATCATGGCGATGGCTGACGCGTTGAGTGCCGAGGCCCGTTCGTTGCTCGACGAGATCGAACTCGACGTGGTCGAGGGCCAGGCAAACCAGGACCTGGAGCGCTACCTGGTCGAGCGGATCCAGACGTCCGACGATCCCGACCTGCAATACTATGCAGTACAAATGCTCATCAACGAGATTCCGAGCGAACGGCGCGATCAGCCGCCGGCGGCGTTGCTGGCGGCCGCCAAAGCCGGCAACATCTTTGTGCGTGGCGCCGCGATTGCCGCCTTGTCGGGGTTTCGCGATGTCGCCAGTCTCGAGGCGATCGGTGAGGGCCTCAAGGCTGCGAACGACTACGTGCGCGTCTGTGCGGTGACCGCTTGGTGGCGCCGTCGCAGCGAAGGGGCAGAGAAACCACTGTTGCAGATGGTGCTCGAGGATCCGGCGGAAGAGGTGGTCATGACTGCGCTCGCCTGTCTGAACGCGTCGGGGGCGGCGACCACCGACCGGGCGTTGCTCGAGATTGCCCCGCGATTGACCGGGGTACCGTCGCACTTCGTGGCGCGGATCCTGCTGTCGCGTGGCGCCGGCGATCGGGCCCTTCTGCCCGAATCGCCAAAAGAGTGAGTTTGTTTTTCTTGATCGCACCGAACGACCATGTTAAGCTCAGCATGGGCGTGGCATGGGTGTACCCTGCTGGGTGTGCGCCGGCCCGCGTCGTGTCCCGCGATGAATGACTCGGGGTACGAAAATCCGTGAGATCCGTGGAGAATGAACTTTGATTCGTAACGGAAGGTTGATTCTCAACGTTCAGCGACTTCATGCCGATGGTCAGGAGTGATCCGATTTTTATGGCCGTTTTTCTGCTTGAAGTTCGATCCACTGGGGAGAAAGGTTGACACATGGATCAGCCTGAACGCGAAGTAACACTACACGACTATTTTCACATCGTAAAGAAGCGCAAGGTCACGTTCATCGTGCCCTGCATGGTGTTGATCCTGTTCGGCTTCTGTCTGACGTTCAGCATGCCGTCGATCTACGAGGTCGAAGGCAACTTGCTGATCGAAAAGCAGCCCGACCGCATGGGCCAGGACGACCCGAACATCCTGATCAAGTACGTCGAGAAAGCGCGCTCCCCAGCGCTGATCGAACAGGTTCTTCGCGATCTCGACCTGAAGATTCCGCCGTCGACGATTCTGGCCAACCTGGGCATCAACGTCGACCGTGGCGGTTCGGTTCTGCGCATCGTTTTACAGGGTGCCGACAAGAAAACAATCCACAAGTTCCTGGTTGGCGATGGCGATCCGAGTGACAACTACGCGGTGCCGGCCGGTTCGACCAAGGTCGGTTTCGTGAAGCGGGTCGAGGCCCTGGCGGAAGACGTGTCGAAGGGCTCGCATGAAGCGCGTGAGAGCTTCATCCGGCGCCAGTTCGAGGTCAACCAGAAGCGTCTCGAAGAGATCGAGATGCAGATCGCGTCGTTCCAGCAGGTTCATCGCCTGATTTCGGTGCCCGACGAACTGGCTGGGGCGAAGTCGCGGTTGGACTCGGCGCAGTCTGAATTGTTGCAGTTGAAATACGATCGCGAGAACCTCGAGAACACGCTGGGCGAGCTGCGCAAACGGCTGGGCTCGATCGGCAAGGTTGGGGTCGAGGGCTCGATCAGCGGCGAAGTGGTCAAGCAACTCCGACAAGAATTGACGAAGCTCGAGATCGAGGCGATCACGCTGGCGCAGTCGTATCGCGAGGATCATCCCAAGTGTCTCGAGATCAAAGACAAGATCGCGTTTCTGCAAAAGCGCCTGGGCGAAGAAACGGCCAAGGTCTATTCCAGTGGCGCCAAACAAGACGACGCATTGGTCAACGTTTCGGTGACCGAGTTGGTGCGGCAAGAAAACCAACTGCTGTCGTTGAAGGCGCGCGAGGTGTTTCTCAACTCGCAACTGACCCGCGCCCAACGTGACTTCGAAGCCTATCTGGCGCAACGCAAGGAAGTGGCCGGCTGGTTGCGCGAGCAACGCACGCTGGAGCAGAGCCAGAACATCCTGGTCGAGAAGATCAACCAGGTGCGCATCGACAAAGAATCGGTCAAGGGCAATCTGCGGTTGCTGTCGATCAGCGGCATGCCCCAGTATCCGGTGCAACCGAACGTCAAAATGTACTTGTTGTTGACCGCGGTGGTCTCGATCCTCGTCTCGCTGGTCATGGTGTTCCTGGCCGAGCAGCTCGATACGTCGCTTAAGACCACAGAAGAAGCGAAGCGCACGTTGGGGTTGCAGATGCGCGGCATGATCCCCGATCTGGGCAACTGCGATCAGTACAGCCCGAAGGCGCGCGACCCGCTCGACGCGAAGTTGTGCACCGTCCTGTATCCGACGAGCACCGAGGCGGAAGCGTTCCGCACCTTGCGCACGACGCTGCTGCACTCGCACAAAGACAATCCGTTCCAGACCTTGTTGATCACCTCGGCGACCGAGCGGGTCGGCAAGTCGACGGTTATTGCCAACACCGCGATCGTGCTGGCGCAGGCGGGGTTCCAGGTCATCCTGGTCGACACCGACTTGCGGCGTCCGGCGCAGCACAAGTACTTCCGGGTCGACAACTCCAAGGGGTTGACCAACCTGCTGACCGGCATGTCGTTCCCCGAAGTGGTCAAAGACACCCCGGTGCCGCGGTTGCGGCTGATCACCTCCGGGCCGCTGCCGCCGAATCCAGCCGAATTGCTGCAGACCGACGGGTTCAGCGACGTGGTGAACTTCCTCAAGACGCAGGCCGACTTCGTTCTGTTCGACAATCCGCCGATCAATGCGGTCACCGACGGCTTGATCCTGGCGACCAAGGTGCAGCGCGTGTTGTATCTGGTGGCCATCGGTCAGGCGAGCCGCAAAGAGGTCGAGAAAGGTCTCGAGTTCCTGTCGGGCCTGCACTGTGAACTGATGGGTATGGTTTGCAACTGGGTGAAACCGCACGAAATGGGTGGCTACTACTACCACTACAGCGTGCGCTGACGACCACCCTCAACGTGACCAATTCGGCGGGGCCCCTGGAAACCGGGGGTCCCGCCGGTTCATTTGCGGCGGTAAGCGGCGACGCCATGGGGCCGGCCGGACCCGGCGGTTCGGGGAGGAGCGACCAGGGGCCACCGTTGTCGCCGGGGTTGACAGAAGCAATACAGCGTAAGTCATCGTCTTCGTGGTGGCGCGTACCGCTCCGCTTGAAAATCCTGGTCTTGTTGTTTCTCGTCACCGCGAGCCTGACCCTGGTTTTCTGGGTCATTGCCACCACCCTGATTCGCGAGGAGACCGAGAATACCTTTGCCAGCCGTTTGCGTGGACTGACCGCAGGGTTGGCCGCGACCTGGGACGACGAGCGGTTGCAGATGTCGCGCACGGCCAACCTGCTGGCGCGGGCGGTGGCCGTCGAAGCACGGGTGGCCGATGTCGAGCCGGCACGGTTGGGGGCGACTTTGCGGGCGCTGGCCGAGCGGGCCGACGTCGCCGAGATCGATCTGACCCTGGCGTCGGGCACGCGCATTCACAGTCATCGCTACGAGGTCGACCGGGTGCCGTGGCTGCGCGACGACTCGGCGCGGAACATTTCGCGAGTGGTGACCGAAGCGGCCGGGGGGCGTCTCGATCTGGTGGCCACCGTACCGCTCTACCGCGATGGTCGCTTCTTTGGGCAACTGCAACTGCGGCGCCCGGTCGACAACGGACGGGTGTTGCGTTGGGCCCGGGTGTTGCAGGCCGATATCACGGTGATCTCGCAACGGCGCATGCTGGCCACGTCGATTGCGAGCGAGTCACGGGGCGACATGCAGGCGGTGGTCTTTGCCACGGTGATGCCGCCGGAACGGCTCTTCACCGGGATGATCAGCGGGCAGCCGCACGCGATCGGCTGGTACGAACCTCCGCGCGGTCTCGGCGAGGAACCGGTGCGTTTGTTGTGTTCGTTGTCGCAGCAGACCATGCTGACGCTGCTCGATGAGGCGCGGCGGAACGTGCTGGTGGCCGGACTGTTGACCCTGGCGATTGCTTTCATCCTGGCGGCGATTTTCTCCGAGCGCGTGTTGACCCGGCGTATCCATCGGCTGCGCGAAGGGGCACTGAAACTCGCCCAGGGCGTGGCGGTTCCGACCGACTTCGCTGCCGGTGGCAACGACGAACTGGGCGATCTGGGCGGGGCTTTCGTGCGCATGGCCACGACCATCCGCCAGACCGAAGACAACCTGCGCCACCGCAATGAAGATCTGCAACTGTTCGTCAACAGTGTCGAGAACATGAAGACATACATACAGAATATTCTCGCCAGTCTCGAGACCGGGGTCATCACCTGGAACGATGACTGGCGGGCGGTGACGGTCAATGCCGGGGCGCATCGGCTTCTCGACGACGTCTACGCCGATGTGCAGCGGTTGTCGCTGCGGGCGTTGCTGCGGCCGATGCCGACCGAACACCGCCGGCGCGTTTTGGCGGCAATCAGGCAGTTGTTGCGCCGCGATGAACCGCAGACCTTCGAGTTTGCCGTGCGACTGGCAGGCAAGTTGCCGCGCACCTTCATCGGCCGGTTCACGCACCTGCGGGATGCCGATGGCGTCATCTACGGGCGCGTGCTGACGCTCGACGACCTGACCGAGCAGCGGATGATCGAACAGCAGTTGTTCCATGCCGACAAGATGGCTTCGATCGGGCAGATGGCGGCCAGCGTGGCGCACGAGATCAAGAACCCGTTGGCGTCGATCAAGACCCTCGGGCAGGTTCTGGGCGAGGAACTGCCGGCCGGCGACTCGCGGCGGGAATATGTCGAAGTCATCGTCAGTGAGGTCAACCGGCTCAACCGCGTGGTTGAGCAGTTGCTGCGCTTTGCCCGGCCCGAGGCGGGTGAGTTTAAACGCACGCCGCTCCTGCCTATACTCGAGGCCGTGGTGGCCCTCGTCGATCACGAGGCCGAACGCCACCGGGTGCACCTGGCCATCGATGTGCCGGTCGAACTGATGGTGGTCGTTGACGGCGAAAAGATGCAGCAGGTATTCTTGAATCTGCTCATCAATGCGATCCAGGCGATGCCCGCAGGTGGCACGGTGACGGTTCGGGCCAGAGTCGAAACCGGGCGGCGACAGGTGTGCGTCGAGGTCGCGGATACCGGGCCCGGCATGAGTCTCGAGGTGCAGCAGCGGTTGTTCGAACCGTTCTTCACCACGAAGCAACGGGGCACGGGATTGGGCTTGGCCATCGTGCGCAAGATCGTGGAGTTGCACGGTGGGCAGATCGGGGTCGAGAGTGCGCCAACGGGTGGGAGCACTTTCCGCATGCGTCTTCCTGCCGGGCCCTGAACGTCGGTCTCGCTCTGCGGAAAACGTGGGCGGTTCGAGGTGTTTTCGGGTTGTGCGTCATGCGGTTGCGCAGGGAAGCCGCAAACCCAGGTCGCAGTTTGCTGCAACAATTTAGACATACGGTGTAAATACTGTAACGCGAGGGCTTGCACATTATGGTGTCGGCAAAGCACACGGTTCTGGTGGTGGACGACGAGAAATCGATCCTGTTCAGTCTGAAAGCCGCACTGGGGCGCGCCGGCTACGAAGTGCTCACGGCGGAGTGCGCCAAAGACGCGATGCGGCAACTGACGCCGGGCCGGGTGCAGGTGGTGATCTCCGATTACAACATGCCCGAGACCAATGGCCTCGAACTGTTGCGCAAAGTGCGGGCCCAGGATCCCGACGTCGTATTCATGATGATGACCGCCTTCGGGTCCGAAAAACTGGCGATCGAGGCCATGAAGGAAGGCGCCTTCGACTACTTCTCGAAGCCGTTCGAGATCGAGGAACTGCGCGTCAAGGTGGCGAAGGCGTGCGAGCGGTTCGCGCTGGCCGATGCGAAAGACGCCGCCGAGGACCGGGTTCGCGAGGGACTGCCGCCGGTGCGGCGCTTGATCGGCGATACACCGGGCATGAAGATGGTGGCGGAGCGCATCGCCCAGGTTGCCAAGACCGATTTCACCGTGTTGATCCAGGGCGAGAGCGGTACGGGCAAAGAGGTGGTGGCGCGCGAATTGCAGATGCAGAGCAACCGCGCGGCGGCGCCGTTTGTCACCCTCAACTGCGCGGCCCTGCCCGAGAATCTCATCGAGAGCGAGTTGTTTGGTTACGAACGTGGCGCCTTCACAGGGGCCGTCGGGCGCAAGCGCGGCAAGTTCGAGCTGGCCGACGGCGGCACCTTGTTTCTCGACGAGATCGGCGACATGAGCGCCGCTCTTCAGGTGAGGTTGTTGCGGGTTTTGCAGGAACATGCGATTGAGCCTCTCGGCGGAACGAGAGTGGTTCCGATTGACGTGCGTGTGATAGCGGCAACAAATCGAGACCTGGTTGAGATGACGCAGAGTGGTCGGTTTCGCCAGGATTTGTTCTATCGACTCAATGTCATGCCGTTGTCTCTTCCTGCGTTGCGGGAGCGGCGCGAAGATATTCCGCTATTGGTGGAGCAGATTATCGCGCGTTTCAACAGGAGCGAGGGAAAGAACGTCGAGAGGATGAGCGCGCAAGTATTGGGCTTGCTCATGGCGTACGATTTCC
>CAZADH010000032.1:1897-30866 GCA_964483805.1 uncultured bacterium | reverse complement strand
CTTTTGAAAATCATGGTACAAGCAAAAACTCGCTTTAGTTACACAGGACTCAGTAGACTAATATCAGAAGCAGAATCGACTCGCAACACGCTTTGACGCATGCTGGGTTGGCGACGTCGATCACGGATTCCTCGTTAGTGTATTGATGAATCGTCTGTCCGTGATCAGTTCGCGTTCTCGACTTGATTCGGTCGAGAGGAGGTTCGCTGAACTTGAGCAGAGGAACGACCCGGAATACGTTCATCGGCTACACCTTCATCGAATTGATGGTGGTATTGGTGATTCTCTCACTGGTGTTGGGCCTCGTGTATGGCCAGTACCGTTCATCCCGTTCTTCGATGGGTTCGGTGGCAGCGCGCCTCAGTTCCCACATGGAAATGCGTCGGGCCGTCGAGCGGCTGGCCGAGGCCCTCTTCGACGGGACCGAGATCGTCACTCCCCCGCCCGGCTCGACCCGGGTTTCGTTGGTTGTGAAGGACATCGCCAACTTCCTGAAGGTCTTCTACCTAGAAAAGCAGGTGGTCAACGACCCAAAATTCCTCGGGAAAGAGATGTACAAACTCTATTCCTATACAGACACCTTCACCGGCAAGTTCGAGCCCGCACAATCCTGCCTTCTGTTCGGAAACATTAAGGAATTGACGTTCACCGCGGTCGCTCCGGGTCTCGTCGTGGTTCATCTTACGATGATTGATTCGTCAGGCAAGGACCTGGGTGCCATTGTCGAGTTTCCCCTCAAGAATCTTGGGTCGGTTGATGGGTAAACAGATGCGAAAACACCGGGGATTCTCTTTGCTTGAAGTGATGATTGGTCTACTCGTGTTCTCGATCATTGGCATGACCGTCTACCAACTTCAAAGCAGCAGCAGACACCAGATGCTGTTTACGGCCAACTCCTTCGCGGCCATCAACCTTTCGGCCAAGGCCATGGCCGATCTGGCGGAGGAAGCCCGCATCAACCCCACTTTCCTGGAAATGCTTCAGGATTATCCCGACATGTTGTCGAAAGACCCGGTTACAGATGGGCAATCGTTCTACTTCCGTGTCGGTCGTGATCGACAGGCGCCGTGGGGCGTCTTCGACGTTGCCGACGGCGGAGGTGTCGCTTCCAACGATGGCATTCTCTTTCAGCAGTTGGCGCCGTTTCAGCTTCAGGTCGAGGCGCATCGCAAGGCGAGCCGCGGTGGTACCGACCCCGACCGGCATGTATGCGAAGTGACCATCGAGAGTTCCTGGAAGGAAAAAGACGGTCAACCCCGTTTGTACAAGTTGCCGCTCGAGTTCTGCAGTCCGGTCGGTCCCGTTCCCGTCGAGGGGCTGGACATCGATGAGATATCTTTGCAAAACATGATCCGTGACTTTCTCTTCCCGGCGCTGGCCAGTCGCACGTTTGATCAGGCCGTGACCGACATGGGGTGCGATCGGGACCTCGCCTACCACGTGGGCAAGATCGGGGTGTTTACCGACACGTTACTCGCCGCTCTGGCGTCGGCGACTCAGGACGTGGCGGTTTTGACGGCGAGAACACGGCCTCTGCTGAGCCATCCCGATGCGCGCCTGGTCAGCCTCGAATTCAAGATTGCGGGTCTCCAGGAGGGTGGCGCGAGCCTCATGTACAACGTCCTCGCCGACCTGGTGCCGTCGTTCCAGGTACTGGCCGCGCGAGGCGATGCGGCCCGACTCCAGAGAATCCCTCACACACCGTATGTCACCGCTCTGAAGCGTTTTGGCACTCTGTCCGGACAGATCTTCACCTGGGTCGGCAATGCCGGAGCCTCGTATGAATGGCTGTTGAACGACGGATTTTCGTTGGCCATGTCCGAGCGGAAACGGGATTTCGCCAGGAGCAAGTGCTTGGAGTTCTACCGTTTGATGCGGGTCTTTCAGCCGACGCGCCTGCCGACGATCAAGGCATTCCTGGCCAGGGAAAGGGCGCGCGTGGCCGGACGAAACCCGTATGCCGAGAAGTTCCTCCTGCGCGAGGAGCGCCTGATGGGGAGCGAAACGATGCTTCGCAAGGCATATTCCAACCTCAACGCGATTGCCGAAACGCTCTCGAGAAACGTCATGCCGTTGGCCAGCTCGGTTCCCCAACTTCTTCTCCTCTATCCACCGGCCAAGAAGAAGTAATTTGCCCACGGAATCTCTTGTCCAACTGGAGATCGACGCGATGTTGAAAGACCGGTGTGATCGAAATTCCGGATTCATCCTGCCAATGGTCATTCTCGCGATGTTCTCGATCGCATTCTTTGCCGTTGTTGTGCATTCGATGGGATCGGGCTACTCGAATCAGGTGACCCATGTTGACGAGTTTGCCCGCTGCCGGGCCATTGCCGAGTCAGCCTATGCGAAGGTTCTCGCGCGGGTTCGCAACAAACCGTATCGCGAACGGTTCTTTGCCAAGGCCCCCTGCCGTGAGTTGGGAGTGTCGCTGTTCAACGGCCAATACAATCTCTACATTGTTGATACACCGGGGCACAAGACTCAGGCCGACGTCTATGTCGAGGCGATTTACCAACGATGCAGCCGGTTATTCTTCTGGCGGGTCAAGTTCGAGCGCTCGATCTTTGATGCGGTCGGCCGGGCTCTTCCGCTTCTTTTCGTCACGAGGGATGCGAGCGACTTTCCCCTCGGTGGTACGGGATCGCCGCTGGCCGGGTTCGTCGATGACCTGATCAAGACCCGCGATACCAACAACATTTCGGCGGCCACAAAGGATTCGATGGTCAAGTCGCTCACCGATACCCAGACGATCATCACGGTTCTTGATGGTCCGACCGGGGTCGCGCTGGCCAGCGATCCCGATCACGGTGCGTTGCCAATCGCACCACCGCCGCCGTTGGGAAAGCCGCCGCTAGCGTCGCCCACCGTCATTTACGAAGAACACTTCGACAGCGACACGGGCGGGACCATCCCCGGCTTCAAGTCGGACGGCAAAGGAGTGTTGGCCGGCTACTCCCAGAATCCCCCCAACTGCTATCAACAGGTCGCTGGTCCGACCAATCAACGCAACGAATTGCTGCCGATCCCCTTGACGAATCGCCTGATCTACTCATTTAGGTTCATGGTGCCGGTCGACCCGCAGCCGACTTCCAGCACCGATGAGGGCGGCGATATCGGTCTGGCGCTTCCCAATTTCCACTTCGAAGCGGGGTGGGGCTTTTTTACGGTGATGCCCGAAGGGACTCTGTCATTTGATGCAGGGGTCTCGTGTGAGCAGCTTGGCAATTGGGTGAAAGGCACCTGGTATTCGTTTCGAGCCGAGATTGACTTCGATGCCCAGGCCGCCGACCTGTATCTGAACGGGACCCTGGTTCGCGAGAAACTGGCTCTGCCCGCGAAGAGCAAACTGGCGCCCGGCGTGTGTTTCGGGGTCAGCGGGCCGACAAAAAATGATGGTCCGATGCCGTTCTTTGTCGACGACATCGTGATCGCGAATTGAGTGACATCAAACCAATGTCGCAGGTTGCCGGCGGCGGCGCAGAACCATCAGGGTCACGTCGTCTTCTGGGGGGCGACCACATGTGTGGGCCTGAACACCGGCAAGTAATTCGACCAGAGAAGCATTTTCGGGCAGTTTCGGCAGGACCCTCCCCAGGAAAGCAGACCACGCGTCGTATCCGTACACGTTCGACTCCCAATTGAGCGCTTCCGGTATCCCATCGGTATAGAGAACCAGGCAGTCTCCCGGATGCATGATTACGGCCTGATACTGATCCATGGCCCGGCACGCCTTTGCCCCCAGCGGGCCGAGCAACTCGTCGCGCACGCGCCCCCAATGCGGCCGCGTCAGATCGGTTTCGAGCCCGGTCAGCCGACCGATCTCGGCGCCCGGCAAGGCGGTGGCACAGGTTCGCGCCAGGCGCAGATAATCGGCGACCACCTCGGTGCCGATTCCTTCGGCCAGGCCGTCGGCCAACAGCCAACCGCCCAGGACCAGCAGAACCGCACCCAGCACCACACCCACTCGAAACAACATCGGTCGTCACTCGCCGCCGCGCCCGACTTCGGGCACGATCGCCCCAGCCCAGAATATCTGCACCGCAGAAACAAGCAGAGAGTCTAGGCGACCTGTGCGGGGAGTGCAAGTTATCATGACGCGCTCTTTGACCATAAGAATCCGGCCGTGCTAAGATGCCGCTCGCGTTGCATCCCTTTCTGTCGAAGCGGAGGAAGTATCAATGACTGACAAAACCAATTCCGGACCTCTTGCCGGTGTACGCGTTCTCGACCTGACCCGGGTCCTGGCCGGACCCTTCTGCACGATGCTGCTTGCCGATCTCGGCGCCGAGGTCATCAAGATCGAGATGCCCGGCACGGGCGACGACTCGCGCGGCTATGGGCCGATGCTGCCCGAAAACGGCGGCAGTGCCTATTTCATGAGTGTGAACCGTGGCAAGAAAAGCGTTGCGATCAACCTCAAAGAGAGCTCCGGACAGGGCCTGATCAAGCGTCTGGTCGCCCGTTGCGACGTTCTCGTCGAGAACTTCCGGCCTGGCACCATGGACGGTTTCGGCCTCAGTTACGATGAACTGCGCAAGATCAACCCGAGCCTGATCTACGCTTCGTTGTCGGGCTACGGTCAGTACGGCCCCGACAGCGCCAAAGCCGCTTACGACGTGATCATCCAGGCCCGGGCGGGCTTGATGAGCATCACCGGTCATCCGGGCGGGATGCCCACGAAGGTTGGCGCCTCGATCGCCGACATCGCCACCGGGATGTACGGTTCGACCGCGATTCTCGCCGCGCTGCGCCACCGCGAGAAGACCGGCGAAGGCCAGCGCATCGACGTTGCCATGCTCGACAGCGTCGTGTCGCTGCTCGAAAATGCGCTGATGCGCGCCACCGTCGAGGGAGAGATTCCGACCATGCTCGGGTGCCGCCATCCGTCGATCACTCCGTTCGACATGTACGCCACCAAAGACGGCTACATCGTCATGGCCATCGGCAGCGCCTCACTGTGGCAGAAGTTCTGCGAACTCGTCGGCAAGAAAGAGTGGCTCAGCGACTCGCGCTTCGCCACCAACGAGGCGCGCACCGCGCACGTCGGCGATTTGCAGGCACTGCTCAACCCGTTGTTTGCCGCCGAGACCTCGGCGAAGTGGCTGGCCAAGCTCGAGAAGGCCGGCATTCCCAGCGGTCCGGTCAACACACTCGACAAGGTCATCAGCGATCCGCACCTCTTGGCGCGTGACATGCTCGTCAAGCAGGTCACCCCGCAGAAAGATTTCCTGACCCCCGGCACACCGATGAAGCTCTCGAAGTCGCCGGCCCAGCCCGGTTCGGCCGCCCCGAAGCTCGGCGAGCACACCGATGCGGTGTTGACCGATCTGTTGAAGCTCGACGCCAAAGCGGTCGAGAAGCTCAAGAGCGACGGCGTCACGGCAGTCGCCAAGACCGCCGTGGCCAAGAAGAAGTGATCCGATGAAACCGTCGCTGCGCCTGGCGTTGCCGCCGGGACCATTGCGACTCGGCGTGTTGTCGGCCGAGGGAGTCACCGTGCGCCCGAGTTCCGGTGACTACCTCGGCCGCATCCGCGCTGACATCGAACCGCTCCTGGCCTCCCATTGGATCTACCCCGACGCGCTCCGCAAGGGGATCCGCAGCCTGTTGAAGGCCTACGGCTTTCACCCTTCCGGACGCAACCGCCCGGCCAGCGAATACCTGGCCAAGGATCTGCTCGACCGGCGTGAGTTCAAACCGATCAACAATGTGGTCGACATCAACAATCACCTGTCGCTGATCTCGCATCTGCCGATCAGTGTCGTCGATCTCGACAAAGCCGGCGACAGCCTCGGTGTCCGCGTCGGCGGCGAACGCGAAAACTACGTGTTCAATGCCGAGGGGCAGGTGCACGACCTCGAGAACCTGTTGGTGGTCACCCGTGAGAACGGCCGCTCCGAGCCAATCGCCAGCCCCGTCAAAGACTCGCAGGGCACCAAGGTCTTCGCCGAAACGAAGCGCATCTTCGTGGCGATCTACACCTCACAGACGGTGACCCCCGTCGACGAACTGCGCGGCTGGCTCGACCGCTTCAGCGCGTTGTTGCGCAGCGAAGCCGGGGCGACCGAGATCTGGAGCGATGTCATCGACGCCGACGCCGCATAACACGACAACAATATGTCGTATTGACATCGGCGCCGTTTGTTTTTCGCGGCGCCGATGTGCTTTGGCGGCTCACTCGCGCGGCAGTCGGTACAGATTGGCAAGCGCGGCGGCTCGCGTCGCCAGGTCGCGTGCTTCGTCGGCGACGATCAGGGCTGCGGTCCAGCGGCCGTCCCGCAGCAGCAGCGGGCACCATGGCGGCCGCTCCGGACCGTGCAACACCTCACGCTTGAGGTAATCCGGTTTCTCGGGGTTGTCATCTGTTGTATTGCTCTCGTCGTATCCTTCGTCTTTGGCCGGCGCCACCCGCCAGAACTGCCAACGACCGAAGCGGGAGCGCGGGGTCATCACCGCCGTCGCCTCAGCGGGAGCGGGCAACCACTGCGCCACCGGCGGCGCCCCCGTCACGGCGCCATACGTGGCCGGATAATACTCGAGCCGGTTCCAACCCCCGCCCAGCGCGGCAAGCACGATCCCGTCCGCCTGCAGCACCAGGTCGAGGCGCAGCGGCACCACCGCAGCGAGAAGTCCGGCTGCTCGCAGCCACGCAACGATTGGTGCCAGTTGATCCCGGCGCGCGGGCGGCAGTGCACCCGGAAACTGCCGCCAGGCCGTGCGCGGCACCATGCTTTTCATCAGGCTGACCTGACTGGCCGCCGAGGCGCGCCCAGCGTTCCACAGGGTCAACTCGAGGTGGCCGACACCGTCGCACCAGTCCTCGGCCAGGGCATCGCCCGGACACTGCTTTTGCAGGCGATTCCAGGCCAACTCGAGGTCTTTGAAACCCTGCACACGCAGCACTCCGCGCGCCATGGCCCCGTTGGCAATGCTCTTGAGCGCCAATGGGAAGCGGCGACGCGCCAGGACCCATTGACAAAGGGATTCGAACGACGACACCCGCACCCCTTCCGGGGTGCGCAGGCCGGCCGCCCGCATCGATTCGCGCAAGGCCCAGCGATCGGTGAGCAGCGACCACGCCCCGTCGGCTCCCGGTGCCGGCACGAACCGCTCGCTCAGGCAGCCGTCGTCGAGCGGCGCCCGCGCGTCCGGCGCCAATGCCTGCACCTGCGCGCCCATCCACGCCGCAAACGGAACATCACCGACGAGTTCGACCATCGCCTCCCTCTATCGGGCGAAAGCTCGGTTCCATGAACGGTCGAGTACCGTCGAAAACAGTCGGGCAAGATAACGCGACATCAACTTGTGAACGTCGCCGGGCAATAATAGAATGTGACCATGCGTGACGCGATCGTCGGTCCCCCGACCCCAACGTGCGATGCAGCGCTTCTGCAGGCGCTGGGTGATTTCATCGCCCACCCGAACGAGCCCCATTTCCTCGCCCTGGCCCGTCACCTCTCGGGGTTCATCATTGGCCAGGCCCGGGGTTGGCGGCGCACCGACATGGATTTCGGCGACCGCTGCCGCGAACTGCTCGCCGAGGTATTCCTGGTGCTGACGCAGAGTTTCGACGGCCATCGCCAGCTTCACCCCGGCGCGCTCTTCAACTATCTCGAAAAACACCTGCGCAAACTGACACGGCTTCGCGACAAGACCAAGACCGTTCCGTTCGGGCTTGCCGATGACCTGCCCGATGTCGGGCGCGCCGATCTGCTTGCCGAAAACGCCGACCTGATCGACACGGTGGTGCGTGTGGTGCGGCGGGCAACGGCCCATGCGCTGCCCAATCGCATGCGGCGGCTCGAGGCGCTGTTCATCCACCTCGAACCGAACCTGCGCGCGGCGTCCCTCGCGCTCGACGTCATCGATGGCAAGGTCAAGAAGAACGTCGATCCGGAGGCGCTCGGCCCGTCGTATGAGGCCGACAAGAAGCGCCACCAGCAATTCAACCAGCGCCTGCGCGAACAGCTCGACCGCTGGACGGACGGGCAGTTCGTCACCATCCTCGACTGGCCGCGCGGTCTGCGCAGTCACCTGGGTTGGCAACTGATCAGCTTCAGCGCCGGCGAACAGGACGCACTCGGGGCGGTGACAACGGAGGCGTTCGAGCGCGCGCTCGCCAGCGATACGCCGCTGTTGACCTGGCTCGTGACCAAGACGATTCCCGGCGCATGGCCCGAACACCTGACCCGGCTCGAATCGACCTTGTTGCGCCTGTACCCCGAATCCGAGACCGCGGTCGCCCTGCAATCGCTGGCGCCGACGGCGCGCGTTGCCGAACCGGCAGCCCCGTTTGGCCCGGCCACGGTTGGGGACGACACGCTCGAGCGGCTTCTTGGCCTCGTACCCGCGCCCGACGCGCGCACGGTGCGCACACCGCCGCCACCGCCCATCGCCGACCCCACGACACCGGACGGCGAATTGCAGGCCTACATGCAGGTGGTCGACGCGTTGCTGCCGTTCTGGCGCGAGACACTGCGCGCCCGCCTGCACGAACCCGCCACCGACACGCCAACGCGGCCGGATTGATCTCAACTGGCGGGGGCACGCGCCCCCGCTCGGCTCGCGGCACAGGTCCGCGAGCCTCACACCCCGCGGTCGGCCGCCTTGCGGCCTCCGCCCTTTTCGTATCTGCGCCCCCGTAACTGAGTCGTTGCCGCACGCCCGGCATAGACGATCGGGTACCCCTGTGATAGACTGCATGCGCTTGCATCGGGGCCAAACCCTGCAGTCAAAGGAGCAACACCGTGAGTCAGGAACGTGCGGTTTTGTCGGGCAACGAGGCGATCGCGAGAGGCGCATGGGAAGCGGGATGCCGCTTCGCCGCCGCCTATCCCGGCACGCCATCGACAGAGATACTCGAGAGTTGCGGTAAATACGCCGAGATCGACGCGCAATGGTCGGTCAACGAAAAGACGGCCATGGAAACAGTGATCGGCGCCTGCTACGGCGGCGCCCGCTCGCTGTGCGCCCAGAAGCACGTGGGCCTCAACGTTGCGGCCGATCCGTTATTCACCGTGGCCTATACCGGTGTCAACGGTGGATTGGTAATCGTCACCGCCGACGACCCGGGCATGCACAGCAGCCAGAACGAACAAGACAACCGTCACTACGCCCGCATGGCCAAGTTGCCGATGTTCGAGCCGTCGTCGAGTCAGGAAGCCAAGGACATGACGATCGCGGCCTTCGCACTGTCTGAGAAGTTCGACACGCCGGTGCTGTTGCGCATCACCACCCGCGTGGCCCATTCCGAGGGCATCGTCACGCTGGGGGTGCGCACCGAAGCGCCGCGCCGCGAGTTCGCGCGCCAGGTCGATAAATACTGTGTATTGCCACAAAACGCCCGCGTGTTGCACCAGAAGGTCGAGAAACGCACGCTCGAGCTCGAGAAACTGGCGGCCACGAGTCCGTTCAATCCGATCGAGGCGAAACCCGGACGCAACAAGCTGGGCATCATCACCTCAGGCATTTCGTATCAACATGCGCGCGAGATTTTCCCCGACGCTGCGTTCCTCAAGCTCGGCCTGTCGTACCCGCTGCCCCGCGATCTGCTCCGCTCGTTTGCCGCCACGTGTGAACGCCTCGTCGTCATCGAAGAGAACGATCCGTTCATCGAAGACCAGGTGCGGGCCATGGGCATCACGGTCACCGGCAAAGACAAGCTGCCGATCTGCGGTGAACTGAACCCAGACATCGTGCGCGAGGCGCTGGCCGACCTGGCCGGGCCCGACAGCGTGGTGCCGGCACCCGCACCGGTCGTCGATGCGGCCACGGTGCCGATGCGACCGCCGGTCTTGTGCCCTGGCTGCCCCCATCGCGGCGTCTTCTTCCTGTTGCGCAAGCTGAATCTGACGGTCACCGGCGACATCGGCTGCTACAGCCTCGGCGCGCTGCCGCCACACAACGCCATGCACACGATCGTCTGCATGGGCGCCTCGATCACCAATGCTCTCGGTCTCGAAAAGGCGATGGGCAAAGAGATCCAGGGCAAGGTCGTCGCGGTGCTGGGCGAGTCGACGTTCATGCACTCGGGCATTACCGGCCTGATCGACATGGTCTACAACGGCGGCACGGCGCTGACGATGGTGCTCGACAACAGCATCACCGCGATGACCGGGCACCAGCCGAATCCGGCATCGGGTCACACCTTGAAGGGCGAGCCGACGACCAAGCTGCACCTGCCCACCCTCAGTCGTGCGACCGGAGTGGCGGCGGTGCATGAGATCGACCCGTTCGATCTGGTCAATCTCGAGGCCAAGATCAAAGAGTGCCTCGCGGCCGGCAAGCCGACGGTCATCGTCACGCAGCGACCGTGCGTATTGCTCAAAGGTGTCAAGGCCGAAACCCGCAAGGTGTCAATCGACCGGGCACGTTGCGTCAAATGCGGCCAGTGTTGGAAGCTGGGTTGTCCGGCCATCGAGGTCGACCCGAACGACGGCAAGACGGTGATCAACCCGATTCTCTGCGTGCATTGCGGCCTGTGTGCCAAGGTCTGCCGGCCCAAGGCAATCACCCAGGAAGGAGGCCAGGCATGAACAGCATCACCAATGTAATCTTGTGCGGCGTCGGCGGTCAGGGCACTTTGCTCGCCTCGAATGTGCTGGCCGAAACGGCGATGCGCGCCGGTTTCGACGTCAAGAAATCGGAAGTACACGGCATGGCGCAACGGGGCGGCAGCGTGGTGTCGCACGTGCGTTTCGGCAAGCAGGTGGCCTCACCATTGGTGCGGCGCGGCGCCGCCGATCTGCTACTGGCGTTCGAGGAACTCGAGGCCCTGCGCTGGAGCCCGTTTTTGCGGGCCGGCGGCCGGGTGTTGCTGAACCAGCAACGCATCCTGCCCATGACCGTTTCGGCGGGGTCGGCAACGTATCCCGACGGGATCGCCGCAACGCTGCGCCGGATTCCGGCCGAGGTCGAGGCGGTCGACGCGATCGGCAAGGCCCGCGAACTGGGCAATCCCAAGTGTCTCAACGTCGTATTGTTGGGAGTATTGGCGCGCTCGATGCCGACGTTGCCGCGTGAATTGTGGCTCGAGGTGCTGCGTCACCGTCTGCCGGCCAAGCTGCTCGATCTCAATCTGCAGGCCTTTGCGGCGGGCTGGGCACTGACCGCAGCATGAACCGGGTCCGGGGTCGCGCCGCACGGTGGCGCTGGCTATTGGCATACATTATATGTTCAATATCGTGTATTGCACATGCACGTGAGCTGACCATCGTCTGTCCGACGTTTGCGGCAGCGGCGTTGGTCGCGCCGCTCAGCGAAGGGGTGGCCGGCGTCCAGGTGCAGGTGTTGTTGCCGGCCGGCACCGGATGCCCCGACGATGTCCAGTTGGCGCCCGGCGACTTGCAGCGACTCGAGCACGCTGACCTGTTGGTCCTGGTCGGCGCGGGGTTCGAGAGTTTTCTCGAGCGCGCATTGCAGCAACGCCCGGCTCTGCGCCGCATCGACATGGCCAGCGGCGTGCCGTTGCTGACCTGGCGCGACGCCGGTGCCTACGAGGCGGCGGCGACCGCCACCCCGTGCACGTGCGCGCACGGACACCACCACACCCACCGGGAGAACCCGCACTGGTTCGCGAGTCCACAACGCGTCGCCGGCATGATCAATACATTGTGTGACGGCCTCGTGGTCGCAGCGCCCGAGCACGCGGCAGTGTGGCGGGAACGCGCCGCATCATTCAGCAGGCAGTTGCATGACCTCGACCGCGATCTGCGGGCAATGATATCGGCCTTGCCGCCGGTGAACCGCCGGGTGGTGGCCACCCACGGCATCCTCGACTACTTCGCGGCCGATTACGGTCTCGAGGTCGTGGCGGTGCTTGGTGACCTGGCCCGCGAGGCGCCGTCGGCGACCCGGTTGCTGGCTTTGGTTGCCACCATGCGCCGCACCGACGCGAGGGCGATCCTCATCGAACCGCACTATCCCGAGGCGGCCGCCCGGGTGCTGGCGGTGGAGACCCAGCGCCCGTTGGTCCGGTTCGACCCGGTGGTTTCCGGCGAGGGCACCCCCGACGGCAAGACCTATCTGCAGGCGATGCGCCGCAATCTCGAGACGCTGCGCACGGCGCTGCGCCAGACCCCGTGAGTTCATCGCCCGCGGCCATCGTCCGCTGTAACGAGGTCACGGTGGCGCTGGGTGGCAACACGGTCATCGCCGGGCTCAATCTTTCCCTCTACCGCGAGCAGGTCACGGCGATCATCGGCCCCAATGGGGCCGGCAAGACCACGCTATTGCGGGCGATCCTGGGATTGATACCGATTCATGGAAGCATTACAATGTATGACATTCAAGGGCGCCCGACCCCGGGGTTGCGCCTGGGTTACGTGCCGCAGAAGATCCAGTTCGACCCCGGCGCCCCGGTCACCGTGCTCGATCTGATGGCCACCCTGCAGCAACGCCGGCCTTTGTGGCTCGGGCACGCGGGTCGCGCCCGGGCAGCGGCGGCAGCGGCGCTGGCCCAGGTCGGCGCCGATGCGGTCATCGACCGGCCGGTGGCCCGTCTCTCGGGCGGGCAACAGCAGCGGGTCATGCTGGCGATGGCGTTGCTGCGCGACCCGGAACTGCTGCTGCTCGACGAACCGATTTCGGGGGTCGACCTGGCCGGCGAAGCGATGTTCTGCGATCTGCTCGCCCGGTTGCGCAGCGAGCGGCGCATGAGCATCGTCATGGTGAGCCACGATCTGTCGGTGGTGTCGCGCCATGCAACCCGCGTGGTCTGCATCAACCGCACCCTGCAGTGCGAAGGCACGACCCCCGACGTCATGACCACGCAAAATCTGCAAGCGATTTTCGGCCATGAAGCCGGCCTGTATCGGCATCACGCCACGATCTGCCACGATCCGGCCGGACCCGGCGAGCTGCCGGCCGCACCGGCAGCCGCGAACGGTAACCCGGCGCACGAGCATCGACCGGGCGTTCCGTGCGCGAGCCACGCCCATGCCGGTCCGTGTGGCCACCCCCACCATCAGCACGGCAGCGCCGACGGGAAAGGACCCCGGGCGTGATCGACAGCCTGCTATCCGCAATACAACAGATGCACATTCCCGGTCTCGAGACCGCGTTCATGCGCCATGCCCTGCTCGGGCTGCTTTTTCTCGGACCGACCTGCGCGGCGATGGGCACGCTGGTGGTCGAGTTTCGCATGGCGTTCTTCGCCGAGGCGGTGGCCCACTCGGCGTTCACCGGCGTGGCGATTGGTCTGCTGGCCGGCTTCGATCCGCGGTTGACCATGCTCGTTTTCGGGGTCCTCGTCGGCCTGGGCCTGACCCGGCTCGCGAGCGATCTCGAACTGAGCAACGAGACGATCACCGGGGTGTTGCTGTCGACCAATGTCGCCCTCGGCGTCGCCCTGATCAGCTCGCACCGGGCACTGGGTGGGGCCATCACCGGGTTTCTCTTTGGCGACATTCTCACCATCGACACGCCTGAGCTGAGCGGACTGGCGTTGCTCCTGGTCGCGGTCTTCGGCCTGCTGGCGCTCGGCTACAACCGCCTGCTGCTGATCGGCCTCGACCCTGATGTGGCCCGGGTTTATGGCGTGCGCGTCGGGTTGTGGCGCAGCCTGTATGCCGCGCTGCTCGCGGTGACGGTGGTGTTCTGCATTCGTGCGGTCGGTATCCTGCTGGCCACCGCGCTGGTCGTGATCCCCGCTGCCGCGGCCCGCAATCTCGCCGGACAGGTACTGAGTTTCTTCTGGTTGGCAATACTGGGTGCCCTGGCCTCGGCGATCGCCGGCCTGGCTCTCTCGGTGCGCACCGACACGGCCACCGGCGCGATGATCATCCTCGCGGCAGCGGCCGGATTTGTGGTATCCTGGCTCTTCACGGTGCTGCGCCGGCGGTGACGGTGACAGACCCTCGAGATGCTGCCGCGGGTGTACCCTGGTTGCTGACAGGCGCTCGCGAGTCCGATCAGTCATAAACATCGGAGGGCCCATGGTTCGCGTGCTGGTGGTCGATGACTCGGCGATGGTGCGCATGATGCTCACGCAGGGTCTGGCCAAGGATCCCGAGATCCAGGTGGTCGGCGCGGCCCCCGACCCCTATGTTGCCCGTGAGCTGATCGTGAAACTGAGTCCCGATGTACTCACGCTCGACGTCGAAATGCCACGCATGGACGGCATCGACTTTCTGCGCAAGCTGATGGGGGCGTACCCTCTGCCGGTCATCATGGTCAGCGCGCTCACCCAGAAGGGCAAACAGGTGACGCTCGATGCGCTCGACGCAGGGGCGGTCGATTGCATCGCCAAGCCATCGGGCAGTTACGGCGGGCTGGGCCTCGACGAAATGCTCAACGAGTTGCGGCAGAAGGTGAAGGCCGCATCCCGCGTCGATGTTCGCCGCATGCTGCAGCACCTGGCGGCCCGACGACCGGCGGCGGCACCACGGCCGACGGCCGCGGCCCCCACCCAACGGCTGGCCGAGACGACCGACAAGGTGATCGCGGTCGGCGCGTCGACGGGCGGCACGGTAGCCATCCGCGAACTGATCGAACAGATGCCGGCCGATCTTCCCGGCATCGTGCTGGTCCAGCACATCACGCACGGGTTCACCAAGATGTTTGCCGAGCGGCTCAACGAAATCGGCACCGTGGTGGTTCGTGAAGCTCAGCACGGCGACTCGGTGTTGACCGGCCAGGTGTTGATTGCGCCGACATTGACGCAGATGCGGGTCAAGCGCATTGGCGGCACATATAAGGTGGAGTTGACCCAGGACGGTCCGTACGGCGGGCATTATCCGGCCGTCGATGTGTTGTTCAATTCGGTGGCCGAGTCGTGTGGCGCCAATGCAGTCGGCGTTCTGCTGACCGGCATGGGCGCCGACGGCGCCGAGGGGCTGCTCAACATGCGTCGGGCCGGGGGTCGCACGCTGGCGCAGGACGAAGCGAGTTCGGTGGTCTGGGGCATGCCGCGTGTCGCCTGGGAAAAGGGCGGCGCCGAGCGACTCGTACCCCTCGACCAGGTGGTACCCCAAGTGGTCGGACTGATCCGCCAACTGCGCGCGGGAGCGTGAGGCATCGACCCCGTCCCGATGAGCATGATCACCGGATTTGCGCTGTGGTGTTGCGGATGTAAAATGATAAATCGATTGTGGTAGAATCCTTCTGGGAAGGTGGTAACAGAAAATGGCAAAACGTATCATGATTGTTGACGACGCCGGCATCATGCGCATGTTGCTCAAGCAGATCCTGTCGAAGGGCGGATATGAAGTGGCGGCCGAAGTGGGCGATGGTGCGAGCGCGGTCAAACAGTATCCGGCCGTCAAACCCGACCTGGTCACCATGGACATCACCATGCCCGACATGGACGGCATCACCGCGGTTCAGGAGATCCTGAAAATCGACCCCAAGGCCAAGATCATCATGTGCTCGGCCATGGGCCAGGCCGACAAGGTGAAGGCCGCGGTGCTGGCGGGCGCGAAGCATTTCCTGGTCAAGCCCTTGCAGGCCGAAAAGGTGCTCGAGACGATCAAGTCGGTGCTCGGCGAGTGACCGACGCCCGGTCATGAGACGGCGGCGAGGTCGTGCCTTTTTGGGCAATACACCGTATTTATTGTACGCAGATTTCCGGCCACAAGGGACACCCATGGGGGCGGCGACCGGTAGTGCAAGACAGTAGAGGGCAATGAAGGTCATCTACGTGGGCGTGGGCGATCTGGCGGCATCGGCAGATCCGGAGGCCGTGTTGAAGACGATGGCTCTGGGGTCATGCGTGGCCGTCCTGGTGCTCGCTCCCCGACAACGGGCCATGGGGCTTCTGCACGTGCAACTCCCAGACAGCAAGATCAATCCCGACAAGGCCAAGGCACAACCGGCGGCGTTTGCCGACACCGGGGTGCCGGCGTTGCTCAACGCCATGGGGCGGTTCGGGTGTCGCACCAGCGAACTGGTCATCAAGCTGGCCGGGGGCGCACAGATCATGGACCCCAACAACACCTTCGACATCGGCAAGCGCAATATCCTGGCCACGAAGAAGGCGCTGTGGGCCCACCGATTGGGTGCGATCGCCGAAGATCTGGGTGGCACCATTACCCGCACCGTCACCATGAATCTCGCAACAGGGCATGTGGTGTTGAGCTGTCCCGGAAAGGACGACTGGTTGCTGTGATCAAGCGCATCCTCGTCGTTGATGACTCCAGTACCGCGCGCAGCCTGATGAAGCGCTGCCTCGAGATCGCCGGCTGCCGTGATGTCGAGTTTGTCGAGGCCGGCAACGGCAAGGAGGCCGTCGACAAGGTGCGGGCGCTCGATTGTCACCTGGTCGTGACCGATCTGAACATGCCGGTTCTCGATGGTCGCGGCCTGGTGCTGAGCATCAAGACCAGCCCCCGTCTCAATCACATTCCGATCATCGTCATCACCTCTTCAGCGAATCCGCAGCGCGAGCAGGAACTGCTCGAATGTGGCGCTTCGCGCGTGCTGGGCAAACCGATCGTGCCGGCCGCGCTGTACCAGACGCTGATCGACATTTTCGGCGACGAGTTCGCCCCGTGACCCGGAGGTTAAGAGCATGAGCGACACCCCGTCCCGATCGGGCACCGCGCAGGTGATGCTGGCGGCGTTGAGCCAGGTGGTCGAGAGCATGGCGTTCGAGATGGTCGAACTGACGTCCGAGTCCGAGGGTTGGCCGGCGACGGTGAGCCCGGATGCAACCTGGATGGCCACGCGACTGCGGGTGATCAACCCGCGGCCCGGTGGCATCATCTCGTTGTGGCTGCCCCGCGATGTCATGATGGCGCTGGCCGAGACGATCAACGGCGTGCCCGCCGCCGAGATCGACGATGCCATGCTCGACGACAACCTGACCGAGTTTCTCAACATGGTTTCGGGGCGGTTTATGGCCGAGTTCTCGCCGGGCAGCGCGTTCGAACTCGGCTTGCCCGAGATCTCGACCGGGGCCACCCCGCCCTTGCCCGCCCCCAGCCGCCACGCGGCTTTCAGCATCACGGCCGGCCCGATCGTCATGGGTTGTTCGGGCTGCATTGCCAGGTAGCCTATGCAATACTTTGTATTTCTTCTTCAGGGTCTTGCGGTTTCAAGAAACATTTAGCGACAGCGAGGAACAGACAACGTGGATGCCAATATCCTGAATCAATTCATCAAGGCGACCGGCGAAGTGTTCGAGCAGGTCTGTCAATTGCAGCTCCGCAAGGCGGGTCTAAAACTGCATGAGACCGGCGAGAAGTTCAAGGTCGAGGTGGCGACGATCCTCGGCATTGCCGGCGAGTTGCGCGGGCAGATGGTCGTCGTGCTCACCGAACCGGTGGCCTGCAAATTCGCCTCTTCGCTGTTGATGGGCACGCCTGTCGACAGCTACAACGAAATGGCCGAGAGCGGCGTGTGCGAAATGGCGAACATGATCGCCGGCAAGGCGGCCCAGTTCCTGCACACCATCGGCTACACCATCGACATTTCGGTGCCGTCGATCGTGCGCGGCAAAGATGTCGAGATCAGCTTCTTCCCGCGGACGCCGGTGTTCGTGCTCAACTTCGACTCCGATTGGGGCAACATTCAGTTGGTGGTGCGTATCGAAGTGAGCAAGGACGACAAGAAGTGACCGGACGGGGTAACACTCCGCGCGTTCAGGCGCCAGAGCGCATCGACATTTTGCAATACGTTGTATGTTTTCGAGGTGATCGACCATGAATCTGCAGATCCTTCTGGTCAGTCCCGATCCGGCCGAGTATGAGCATTTGCGCGAATCGCTCATCCAATTGGGCAACCGTTGCGAGTCCGCGGTCGGTTATGAAGACGCCGTCCCGGCCTGGCAGCAGCACCGCCACGACATCGTCATCGCCGAATGCCCCGTCGCCGGCACCGCCGACGGCTGGGAGCAGTTGCTGGCGCTGCCGCAGGCGCAGCCCGGCATGCGGTTGTTCATCTTCGTGGCCAAGCCCAAGGTGGCCCAGTTGTGCAATTTCGCCAACCTTGGGGTCGGTGGTCTGTTTCTGAAACCGGTCGATTTCCGCAGCCTGGTGGTTCGGCTCGAACAGGTGCGCGAGCAGTTGATTAACGCCCGCGAGGCCGAGGCCCAACACGCCCGCCTGGCGATGGGTTACGCGAAACTCAAGCAGGCCTACGACGATCTGGCGGCTCGCCAACAACGGGCGGCATCCGTCTGAACGAACGGCACGCAACGGTAAGCGCCCGGTTGTTCATTGAGCGCGCGGTGAGCGCGTGAAGGGAGAACGGTGATGGCTTCGATCAGCAACGAAGAATGGCAACAACTCTACGCGACGTTTGCAGCGGAGAGCATCGAGATGATCGAGGAGGTCGAGCCGAAGCTGATCGAACTCGAGAAGCGCGGGTTGTCGCAGGGAGTCGACCAAGATCTATTGGCCGGCATCTTCCGCCTGTTCCATTCGTTCAAAGGTGGCGCGGCCTGCCTGAACCTGAACACCATGCGCGACCTGACCCATCACGCCGAGGCATTGTTTGAGGCGTTCCGCTCCGGCAAGCAGAACATCTCGCCCGGTCACATCGACCTCGTGTGCCAGACCAACGACCTGTTGCGCAAAATGCTCGACGCGATCAGCAACGAAGGCGTCACCGACCCGTTTCGCGACGAAGCACAAACCCTGATTGCCCGATTTCAGAAAGCGGTCGCCGGTGAAGATGCTCCACCACCCGCGAAGGCGGCACCGACCCCCGCGCCCGCGGCACCCGCCGCACCTGTGGTTCCTGCGGTTCCCGCAACCGCTCCCGCCACGGCCGGTTGGGACGCAGCCGAGCAGCAATTGAAGGGCGCACCTGCCGCGGGTGCGGCGAAAGCGGCACCGCCGACCGCCACCGCCCCTGTGGCCAAGCAGATTCCGCTCGCCGGTGATCCACCGCCGGCCGCCGGCGCGATTGCCGGTTCACTCGATGAGTTGCGCCTTTCGCTGACCCCAGAGATGATTCAGGGGTTCGCCGACGAATCGACCCAGTTGTTCGAGGAGATCGAACAATCGCTGATGTTGCTCGAGAAGAACGCGCACGATGCAGAAGCCCTGCATCAGGCGTTCCGGGGTTTTCACAGTTTCAAGGGCAACTGCGGATTCTTCGGTTTTGTGCCGCTCGAGAGACTCAGCCATCGGCTCGAAGAGGTGCTCGAGCAGCTTCAGAACGCGAAGATGCCGGTGAATTCGGAGGTCATCACCGTGATGCTGCGCGGCCTCGATGTGTTGCGCAGCGGCACCGCGCAGATCCGGGCCGGACAGCCCATCAATGTGGCTGAGCAGCAGGCCGGCATCGAACCGGCCCTTGCGCGTCTCGAAAAGGGCGAGGCGCTCGAACCGCCGCCGGTGGAAGCACCGAAGCTGGGGCAGATCCTCGTCGACATGGGCGAGGTCGCCCCGGAAGCGGTCGAGAAGGCGCTCGAGGTGCAGCAGAACCTGGCGCCGACCCCCGACAAGGGCGAACTGCACACACCGGCCGAAGGTGCAGCACAAGCGGCCCCGACGCACCAGGCGGCCGCCCAGCAACGCTCGATTCGCGTCGACGTCGACAAGCTCGATAAAATGATGGATCTGGTTGGTGAGCTGGTGATCTCGGTCGCAACGGTTATCAACAATCCCGATCTGGCCGGGTTGCGGCTCGATCGGTTCGAGAAGTCGTCGCACCAGTTGTCAAAGATCACCCGCGACCTGCAAGACGTGGCGATGGCCATGCGCATGGTGCCGCTCACCAGCCTGTTTCGCAAGATGGTACGGCTCGTGCGCGACCTGGCCAACAAGTTCAATAAAGAGGTCGACCTGGTTCTCGTCGGTGAAGACACCGAGGTCGACAAGACCGTGCTCGAACTGGTCAGCGACCCGCTCGTGCACATGATTCGCAACGCTATCGACCACGGCATCGAGACCCCGGCCGAGCGCACCGCCCATGGCAAGGCGCCGGGCGGCAAGATCGTGTTGGAAGCCCGTCACGCCGGCAGCGAGGTGTGGTTGCTGGTCATCGACGACGGGCGCGGTCTCGACCGCGGGCGCATCGTCAACAAGGCGATCACGCTGGGCATGCTCAACGAAGACAGCCCCGACCTGCGCGACGAAGATGTCTTCAAGTTCATCTTCGAGTCGGGCTTCTCGACTGCCGAGAAGGTGACCGATGTCTCGGGACGCGGTGTCGGCATGGATGTTGTCCGGCGCAACATCGAACAACTCAAGGGACGCATCGATATCAAGTCGACGAAGGGAACGGGGTCCACGTTCATTCTGCGCATCCCGCTTACCCTGGCGATCATCGATGGGATGCTGATCCGGTGCGGGACCGAGCGGTACATCGTGCCGACCGAGACGATCGTCGAAGCGTTCCGCACCTCGGCCAAGAACATCACCGAGTCGGTGGGCAACCTCGCCGAAACGCTGTTCGTGCGCGGGCACGTGATCCCATTTCTGCGCCTGGGCAAACTGTTCGGGTTGGCGACCGCCGAGCAGGACATCGAGAAGGCCATCGTCATCATGGTCGAAGACAGCGGCCGCCACTACGGCATTCTCGTCGACGAGATACTCGGGCAACAACAGACGGTCATCAAGAGCCTGGCCGGCACCATCGGCAATCTGGAAGGGTTCTCGGGCGCTTCGGTCTTGCCCGACGGGCGCGTTGGCCTCATACTGGATGTACATGCCGTGGTCAACATGGCCGGGCGCTGAGTGCGGCGAACCCAGACCACGGCAGGGCGTCAGCACAGCAGAGCACGATGCAATATTTTGTAAATAACACTGAGGAGGAGACGTCATGAGTACGGCGACCAGGACGGAGACCGCGACAGGCGGCAAGGGTGCAGTCACCCGCGATCTTTCGGGAAAATACCTTACGTTTCGGCTCGCGAAACAGGAATACGGCGTCCAGATCCTCAAGGTCCGCGAGATCATCGGCCTGATGGAGTTTACGCTGGTCCCGCGCATGCCACCCTTCGTGCGCGGCGTCATCAACCTGCGCGGCAAGGTGATCCCGGTCGTCGATCTGCGCGCCAAGTTCAGCCTCGAGAAGACCGAAGACACCAAGGTCACCTGCATCATCGTCGTCGACGTCGAAGCCGGCGGCGGCAAATCGGGCGGCCTGATGGGCATTCTCGTCGACACAGTCAGCGAGGTGCTCGACATCACCAACGAGCAGGTCGAACCCCCTCCCTCGCTCGGTCCCAACGTCGACACCAGCTTCATCCTGGCCATGGCCAAGGTGAAAGACAGCGTGAAGATCCTGCTCGACATCGAGCGGGTGCTGTCGGCCCAGGAACTGTCGGCCCTGCTGTCGATGTAATACATCGTATTTCTACGCGGTTGCCCACAGGCTCCGGTCTGCCGGATGGTGGGTCGTTCAACCTGCGCACCTCGTGTGCGGGCTTGCGCGAAGGCAACCGTTGGTTTGGTTCGCCGCCGGAATACGGCCACGGCGAACCGGGGAAAAGCGTATCCACGCACTGCACAAGGAGAAACAGCGATGTTTACCGGATGGTCTCTGCGCGCGCGTTTGCTGGGATTGACCCTGGCACTGGCAGTCATGATCGTTGGCGTTGGCGTCATCGGGTGGTACAGCCTGGGCAGAGTCACCCATGACCTGAAGGATATCGGCGACACCCGCCTTCCCGGCATCGTCCATCTCGCCGAAGCGCGCGGGTGCGTTAAGACGATGATGTACTGCCTTCGCGCCTTTGCCGCCGGCGGCATGGACGACAAGGTGTATCTTGCCAATTTCGAATTGAACGAAGCGTCGATCAAGCAGGCCCGCACCGCGCTCGACGCCTACGCCAAACTCGAAATGGACGCCGACGAGGCCAAAGAATACGCGGTCTACAAACCTCTCTTCGACAAGTGGGTCGAACGCAACGGCGAGATCGCCAATGCGATGCGCAAGGTACTGTTGGAGGAGAAGGTCACCGATCCCAAGAACGTCATGTACGCGCTGGCACGGGCCGAGGCCGACCATCTTGCCTGGGTCACCCGCCTCGAAGACGACGTTGCCAACAATCGCCCGTTCAGTGGCCAGGTCGACCCGACCCTGTGCAACTTCGGCAAATGGCTGGCCGGGTATCGACTCGAGTGCAAAACGATCACGCAACACATCGATGCCTTGCGCCCAGTCCATGCCGAGTTGCATCAGACGGCAGCAAAGATCAACGAAGCGCTCGCCGCCGGCAAGAGCGACGAGGCCCATGCGCTGCTCAAGGTGGTCATCGAGAAGCGCAATGCCGTGGTGGCCGGTCTGGCCAAGGCTACCGACGCAACGGAAGACGTCGGCAAGATCAGGGCAGACACCATCAAACTGCTCTTCGGTGAAGCCCGCGATGTGTTCCTCGCCGGCGAAGCGAGTATCAACCGGCTCATCGACATCAACCGCAAGAATGCCAGTACCGACATGGCCGATGGGTTGAAGCAGGCCGAACAGGCCAACGAGATGACCTTCGGTGCCGTCGTCGTGGGGTTCCTCTTCGCCATGGGGCTCGGCTGGCTGCTGAGCACCACCATCGCCAAAGCGGTCGGCCACGCGGCCGACACCATGGAAACCAGCGCCCGCGAGTCGGTCTCGACTTCGGGCCAGGTGAGCCAGGCGAGTCAGGAACTGGCTGCCGGTGCCAATGAGCAGGCGGCGTCGCTCGAGGAGATCGGTGCCTCGATCGAACAGATGGCCAGCATGTCGCGCCAGGCGTCCGATCATGCCCACGAGGCGAACGTGCTCGCGACGCAGTCGCGCGACCACGCCAGCACCGGCAAGAACCGCATGGAAGAGCTGGCCGCGGCCATGGGCGAAATCGCCACCGCCGGTGCTGAAACCGCCAAGATCAACAAGACCATTGAAGAGATCGCCTTCCAGACCAACCTGCTCGCCCTCAACGCCGCCGTTGAAGCGGCCCGCGCTGGCGAGCACGGCAAGGGTTTCGCCGTCGTCGCCGAGGAGGTCCGCAACCTGGCCAAGCGCGCCGGTGAGGCGGCGAAGACCACGGCCGGCCTGATTCAGCAGTCGAGCGAGCGCATCGAGCGCGGCGTGCAACTGTCGACCGGTACCAAGGAAGCGCTGACGCAGGTGTACGAAAGTATTGACAAAGTAAGCGTTTTGCTGGCCGAGATCTCGGCCGGCGCCCGCGAACAATCAACCGGCATCGAGCAGATCAACACCTCGGTCGCCGAACTCGACAAGGTCACCCAACGCAACGCCGCCAATGCCGAAGAGTCGGCGGCCGCATCCGAACAGATGTCGGCTCAGGCGCAACAACTGCAAGCGATCGTCAAGGAGCTTCGCCAACTGGTCGATGGCGGCAGCGGCCACAGCCAGGCCGGATCGGGCAACTACGACCCAAGCGACGGCGCAGCGCCGCCCCCCGCATCTCGCGAGTCGGGCGGCATGACGCACGAGGCACCGGCAAAAGCGGCGGCGGCACCCCGGAAACCTGCGGCCGGTCCGGCGCATGGACCTCAGAAAAAGGCTTCCGGCGGTGGCGCCAGACCGGCACCCAAGGCCGCGCCCGCCCCCAAGGCGAAACCGGGCGACACCAAACCGGCAAGCAAACCGGCCCACCCGGCCAAAAAGAGTGCGGACACCTCTGCCGCAGCCCTTGCGCCCGAACCAACGGCAGCGACGGCGGGCGGCGCCTCAGCGGTTGCCCCGCCGTCCGGCCCCGCGAAGCCGGAACCGATCACGTCGGTGGCTCCCGTCACGCCGGCAAAGCCCGCGACCGAAGGACCTGCCAAATCGGCGCGCCACCGCGTGCACGCCGCCGGCAACCAAGCCGCGACTGGCTGGGACGGCATGAAGGTCCCCGCCGACGCCGACCCCAAGAAGGTCATCCCGTTCGACGAAGACATCAAAGACTTCTGACATTTGACCTTTGGGGACAGACCCTAGGGTCTGTCCCCGCATCGGGAAAGCTTGATTTCTTCAGCGATTCCGGGTAATCATCAAGGACAAAAGCGAGTTTTTGGGGCCAGACCCTAGGGTCTGTCCCAAACAGAAGGACGAAGCAGGACACCATGGTGATTGGCAATCCCGATCCGATGAGCGGCCCGAAGCTCGACCCGCGCATTTTTCGCGAGTTCTGCGAGCTGATCTATCAACTGTCGGGCATCCGGCTGGGCGACGGCAAGGAAGCGCTGGTGGCTTCCCGCCTGGCCAAGCGGCTGCGCGCCCTCAAGCTGCCCGATTACCGGGCGTATCTCGAGTTTGTGCGCAACGACGAGACCGGCGAAGAGATCGTGCAGATGCTCGACGTGATCTCGACCAACGTGACCTCGTTCTTTCGCGAACCGCAGCATTTCGAGTTCATGCGCCGGGCCCTCGAGGAGTGCAAGAACGCCGGCCAACGTAAATACCGCGTATGGTGTGCCGCGTCCTCGACCGGCGAAGAACCGTACACCATCGCCATGACCATGGCCGATGTGCTGGGTTTCAGCGTCGACTGGAAGATCCTCGCCACCGACATCTCGACCCGGGTGCTCAAAGCAGCTCAGGAAGGCGTCTACAAGCAGGCCTCGGTCGGCACGGTACCACCCACGCTCAAGCACCGCTTTCTCGAGGCGATGCCCCGCGCCAGCAAAGACGCGCCGCCCACCTTCCGGGTCGCCCAGGAACTGAAAGATCGCATCGTCTTCAAGCGGCTCAACCTGGCCGAACCGCCCTTCCCCATGCACGGGCCGCTCGATTTCGTGTTCTGCCGCAATGTCATGATCTACTTCGACAATGCGATCCGGTCGGGCCTGCTCAACGAGGTGGTGCGCCTGTTGCGGCCGGGCGGTTACCTGATGGTCGGTCACTCCGAGAGCCTGACCGGCATGCTGATCAATCTCAAGCCGGTGCAGCCGTCGACCTACGTCAAGCCCGGCTGAGCGAGTCGGCCCGAAAGCCGAAAACCCAGCGACAGACGCCCCCGGCCGGCAGGAATGCCCCCGGCGGTTGCGGCGTTTCGGTCCACATGGCCCGGCAACGACAAGCAATACAATGTATGCCAAACGACGGCGGCGGTCACTGCGACGGCAACGCCGTGCCAGCCGTCAGAGTTTGCGGTCGAGCAATGTGGGCGTGGTGGCGCCCGGCGTGGCCTTCGTCTGGCCCGGTCGCGCGTAGGTGGCGGCCTGCTGCGGCTTGGTCAACAACTGGATCGAGTACCGCGTCAATTCGAGCGCCTGTTCGAGCAGCTTCTGGTTGCGCTCGTTCAGTTCACGAATCTTGTCGACCACGTCGTTGCGCTCGGTGACGAGCATCCAGAGCCCCGAACGGCTTTCGACATCGGGCATGCGCTCGACCAGTTGCTCGAGCGTGATGTCGGGTTCCTTCGGGCAGATGCGCTCGGTCAGCTCGCGCCGCCGATCGGCCAGTTGGCTCAATCGCTCGACCTGCTTCTCTTCGTCGGCAACGATGGCGAGCAGATCGGTCGAGAACCGCTCGAGCAGCAACTTGCGTTTGTCTTCCGCAAGAATGAGGAGCCTGCGGTAAACCGCAAGCTCCTCACGAATCAACTGCTGCAGCTCGTCAACCACCGCGGTCACGGTGGGTTCAAGCCTCCCATGACTGCGTCAGCACGCCACTGGCCAACATGCGCTCGGCCACGACCGAGGCCGAGATGTTGTATTTGCCCTGGTCGATGAGCGCTTTGATCGCGTCGACCCGCTCAGCGCGGACGTCGGGCGAGGCGGCCACGACTTCGGCAGCAAAGCGCGTCACCGCCGCAGGATCGACCTGCGCTGCTTCGACGGGTTTGCCGGTGAAGACCGGATTCAGCGGATTGATGCCGCTCGGTGGATGGAACGTCGCCGCGGGCGTCGCGCCCGGCTTGGCGGTCGAACCGTCGAGTACCTTTTTGAAATCGTCGCCACCCTCGCGGGTCTTGGCGATCTGCTCACGGTACAGGCGCTGGACATCCTGAACATTTCCACGGGAAATCTTCATTGAGAAGGTTCCTCCTACTCCCTTGGGCTGCCCCCCGGATACTGCTCTTTTTTTTTGGCACTTGGGGGATGCCTCCACTCCGGTTATCGTCCTCGGGAGTCGAAAAATTTAGCGTCAATCTGCAATTGCGGCAAAAACCCGATTACACGCCATTCTATGCTGCGCGACGCGGCATGTCAATACAGGCTCGGGCGATTTCGCCGGCCGATGAACTGATGCGCACGCGGCCGTCCGAGAACCCGGCGCACTGTTTCCGCTTGGCCCACGACCGTGAGACACCGCGCCGCATCGGCCCTTTGCCGAGAAGGGCGCACAACGAACCGAGCGGGAGGCGGCCCGAAACGCAGTTTCGGGCGGTGCAAACGACCCGCATGACTCTTCGCGCCCGCTCTGGCAAACTCTGCCTCGGCCGTCTGGAGTTAAGTCATACGTCCCCGAAATCGAGTTAAGTCACACGTCCCCGAAACTTGCGGGGCTGGTGGGCCAGGACCAGGGCGGTGACCGACGCCGGGCGAAAGGCCTGCAAGGCGGCAGCACAGACGGCGAGGGTCGCACCGGTGGTGGTGACGTCGTCGACGAGAACGAGGTGCTTGCCCTGCAACTGCCTGGTATCGAGCACGGATGGCCGCGCGGCGATCACGCCCTCGAGGTTGCGGGTCCGCTCGGTCTCGTCGCATTCGGCCTGCGGGCGGGCCACGCGCACACGGCAGAGAGCGGCGACGACCGGGCGGCGAACCGCCGATCCCATCACCCCGGCCAGACGCTCGGCCTGGTTGAAACCCCGGTCGCGTTCACGCGTGGCGTGCATGGGCGCCGGCACCAGCACATCACCGAGCCAGGGGCGCGTCCCGGACGTCGCCGTCAGTCGGGTTTTGACGTGCTCGCCAAGCGACGTCAACAGCCGCAGCGACGGGCGGTATTTCACGATCTTGATCGCATCGCCCAGCAGCGTGTCGTAGATGCCCAGGCTCCACGACGGCACCGACACGTCGGGGACCGGCTGGGGTGCACCGATGAGTCCGGCCAGTTGCAGGTCGCACTCGGCGCAGACGATCGCCGCCGAGCCGGTCTCACGGGCGCACAGGTGACACCGGCAGGGCAGGACCAGCCCGACGAGCAGATCGTAGAGGCGGCGAAACACGCGGGATCAGCGCCGCGGCCGACCGGCCCCGGTCACTCCTGGTCGGGATCGTGGGCAAGAAAGCGGCGCCGCGGGCGGAAGTACTTAAAGGGAGAGTAGTTGGCCAGGTCACCGACGCACGCCATGTAAATACAAGCGTAACGTTCGACGAGCGTGGCGAAACGGGACTCTTCGTTGCCGGCCCGCATGACTTCGGACCAGTAGCGGTTGTGGTCTTTCTGCTCGCTGTCGATGAGGGCCGAGATGGACTCATCGAGTTTCTCGATGCGGGCCTTCAAATCGTCGCGGGTGCGGTCGAACTCGGGCGGCCGGCGCTCGCGCGGGGTGTTCCAGTATTTCTCTTTCAACTCGTAGTTCTGGTCTTCGAGTTCCTCTTTTTCGCGCATCTTCGCCACCACCTGTTGATGGGTGTCGAGATGTTTCACGAGCATCGGAATCTCATGCTTGAGTTCTTGCACGACCAACCCGGTGCGCCAACCGATCGCCTGTTTGAGGGTGACGACGTCGCCGTGGATGTGATCGCCCAGATAGAGGATCTGCGACGGCAACAACCCCAGGTCGCGCTCGAAGGTCGTGGCATTGCCGCCCTGGTAGATCTGGCCCCAGCGGATCGGCTCTTTGAGATTCGAGAGCAGCCCACTGCCGCGGTCGACGCGCAGGAAGCGCGGTTGTTGCTGGAAGAAGATCGGTTTGTTGGCGGCGACGACGATGATGTCGAAGAGGTCTTGCCAGGGCATGTCGAGGAACGGCCCGAAGCAATGGTTCATGACCGTGACGCTGTACTCGTAATCGGAGTTGGTGATCATGGCCAGCTTCTTACCGAACTTGCGCAACGTCTGCAGTGCGGTGACGATGCGTTCGTCGCGGATCAGGAACTTCTCGGGGTTGCGGGCGATGGCGCCCTTCAACTCATTCTCCTGGTGTACCTCATCGAGGCAACGGCGGATGTCGTTGAAAGCCCGACGATAGAGCGCGGGTTTGCCGTTGGCATCGATGAAATCGACCAATTGGGCAAACAGACAGCTCTCGGCCAGCGAGAACAACGTGTGTACCGTGTAGAACCGGGAATCACCCACATCGATGCCGGGGGTATTGTAGATCTTCTTCTGCTCGTCGAGCGACAGAAACCGCGTGCCGTGGGCGGCCTTTTTGACATAGCCGTAACGGTTGACCTTGAGCACGTTGCCCAGTTCGGTGTCGAGCACCAGACCGCGGATGATGAAGTCGGGGTCCCAGGCGAGCTTGCGGATCTCGGCCGGATATCCATGCACGTCGACCAGTTTGTCGACCATGAGCTGATACGCCATCGCCTCGAACACCGGCACATCGTAGGTCGCCAGGGTGTAATCCATGTCGAAGCCGACGAGCTTGATCTGGTTCATGTTGAGGGTGCGGTTGACGAAGATGCGTTGCCCCGCGCCGATATTGGCTTCATGGGTCATGATGTATTTACTCCGTATTTCTGAGGCCCGACACAGCCCCTCGGGATGTTTTTGCCTGTTGATGTTGCCGGCCATGGGTGTACCATCAAACGGGGTCGCGAGGCAACCGGTCGCCGGCCTGGCGCAGTGTCACAAGACGGACCGAGGCGGCATTCGTCTTGAAGGTGACCCCGGTGTCGTGTAGTCTCAACTGTATTCACGGACAACCGTTGGAGGATGCCCATGCGCGGTCTTCTCGTCTCGATGCTACTCGTCGTCTCACTCTTCTCGCTCATCACTCTCGCGGCTCCCCCTTCCCTGGCGGCGGCCGTCGAACTGGTGGCCGAGAGTGCCGACGGCCGCACGGGGCAGACCGGTGCCAAGACAGCGCGGGGCACCGATGGCGCGGCCGCCGACGGTGACGACACCGAAGACATCGCCGCCGATCGCAAGGTGACGGGGCGCCGGGTGATTCCCGCCATCACCACCAGCACGAAGACCCCGGGGCGCCACCGCAGCGACGAGGACGCCAGCGAACCCAAGGCCGACCCGG
>CAZADH010000032.1:0-1797 GCA_964483805.1 uncultured bacterium | reverse complement strand
GACCCGGGCCGGTTTCCCGCCGTTCACCGCTGCCGCCTCCTGCCACCGCGCCGGCCAGCCACCCGGTGCTGGCCCCGGGCGAGTGGGTTCCCGTGGTCGACATGGACAGCCAGTTGTTCCCGTCGTTTCTTTTTGCCACGGCGCTGATCGAGGCCCCGCATTTGCGCAATCTGCCGCCGAGTCCGAACATCCTCGGCAACCGCGCGGGCGTGGTCGGCATCCGGGTGCTGAGTCCTGCCGACGGTGCCGCGATTCGTATTGAACTGCGCGACAACGCGATTCTCGAGGCCAGCCGCTTCGATGGAGTCTTACCAAAGAGCAATACCGAGTATTACGTATTCCCCACGATCAACTGGAAGTTCGAGCGCATGCTGGAACAGCGTCAGGTCATGCCGTTGAACCTGGTGTTCACCGTCACGCTGGCCGGCAAAGACGCGGGCCAACAGACCAAGACCGTGATGATGCGGTCGCTCAACGATTGCGTCATCGGTTACGGCGATCTCGAGAACAACCAGTTTCACGACACCAGCTACATGTTTGCGGCCTACGTCAACGAGAACCACCCGGCGATCGACAAGATTCTCAAGCTCGGCCTGCGAGCCACCGAACTGGTCGACGGCCAGCAACAACGCATCGTCGAGGGTTTCTACGGTTACCAACTGGGCGAAGGTGAAGCGGTCATCGACCAGGTCTTCGCCATCTGGAGCGGCCTGCAAAAGCAGGGCATCCGCTACAGTTCGGTAACGACCCCGTCCGGCCATTCGGAGGTCATGCACTCACAGTCGGTGCGGTTCATCGACGAGACCATGGAGAACTCGCAGGCCAACTGCGTCGACGGCAGCGTCTTGCTCGCCTCGGCGTTGTACAAAATCGGCATCCGGCCGTTCCTGGTCTCGCTGCCGGACCACATGTACGTCGGGTTCTATCTCGACGACGAGGGCAAGGAGTATCGCTGTCTGGAGACCACGGAGCTGGGTGGTTCCAAGGGCCGGGAACACTTCGACGCGGTCATGACCGAAACGACAGCCGAGTTCGCGAAGATCAAACCCAAGCTGGAGAAGGAAGACGAGGCCGATCACCAGTTGATCGACATTGCCGACGCCCGCAAGGCTGGGATTCTGCCGATTGCCGCCCGGGCAATGTAATACATTGTGTTGATATTTGCCCGATGGTGTTGCGCCCCGTGTTGAGGTCCACCGACACGGGATCCCGGTGGCGCCACGGGTTGATCGTCGGCATTCTCTACACGTTGGCCGTTGTCGTCGGCCTGTGGACCATCGACTGGCAGGGACGGCAGGCTCGTGAGAGCGAGCGGGCCCACACGCGCGACGACCTGCGCCAGGTGATCGGTCACCTCGAACGCCTCTCGCGGCCCGAGCAGTTCGTCGCCGAGCAGGTCGAGCGCTACTGTCGCGCGCTGCGCTGGGGTCGCCAGACAGCAGCGAGCATCGGCTCGGCGAGCCTGGCTTTCGGCCAGTTGTTCGTCTTCGATGCGACGGGCAAACGCATCGAGTTGCCCGGCACGACGAGCGGCCTCAATCGGGCGTCGGAGCTGGCGTTGCGGCTGATTCTTGCGCGCCGCGCCACCGGTCAACCGGTGTCGGTTCGCGACGAGCGCATGATTCAAGGCCTGGTCGGTGGGGCGGCGGCGGTCGATGTTCTGGCCCAGGCCCCCGATCGGCTCGTCGATCTGGCGGCGGTAACTGGTCGGAAGCTGCTGGCCGGGGTGTTCTCGGCGCACCTGGGCCGGCAACAGCGGGTGCAGGTGCTGGCGATCTTCGACCGCAACCTGATCGA
>CAZADH010000031.1:18203-31431 GCA_964483805.1 uncultured bacterium | reverse complement strand
ATACAGAAGATGCACATGATCCCGCTGGTCTACCGGCGGCGATCGGCGTGACCACCGCCCTGGTGCAGGTCGAGCACGCGCACTCCGACGATGAAGACGGCCTGCATCCACGCGTGCATGTGGCTGTCTCCGGCCGGCCGTTGCGCATCGTGCCGCACAGTTGGCAAACGGCCTGGTTGGCCTTTCTCGCCGATACGCCCGATGTCGCCATGCGGGTGGCGCGCTACCTGGCACTGGCCCAGGAGGCTGGGGCCGCCGTCGACGATCGCCTCGCCGATCCGCGGGTGATTGCGGTTCATGGCCTGCGGCGCCGGGTTCTGCGCGAGGCCGACAAACTGCGGGGGTTGCTGCGGTTCCGGCAACTCGGCACCAACCTGTACTATGCGTCGCTGCATCCCGACTGCTTCGTCTTGCCGCTGTTGGCGCCGTGGTTTGCCAGGCGACTGGGCGATCAGGACTGGATCATCCATGACCAACGCCGGGAGATTGCCGCCGTCTACGACCGGCGCACCTGGGCACTGGTGCCGCGCGCGGCCGCGCCCATGCCGGCGGCCGACGCACACGAAGCGGCGATGCAGACCCTGTGGCGTCGCTTCTTCGACAGCATCGCCGTGCGCGAGCGCATCAACCTGGCCCTGCAACAGCACCACGTGCCCAAGAAATACCGCATTGATCTGCCCGAGTTCGACGGGCGCGGGTGAGGTGGCGGCCACCACGCTGCGCGTGCAGGCAGGTTGGGGTACCCTGGGACCTTGCGCGCGGAGTCGTTGAAAACATCGTCGCCCCCGTGATTATCGGTTGCGTACCGCGATGATTGCGGTTATAAAAGAGTCGCCGGAAATCCGCGCGTAATCCTATCGACCGGAGATGACGAACCATGCGCAAGTGGCGAACCGACGACTCGGCCGAGTTGTACAATATCCAGGGTTGGGGCATCAATTACTTCGGGATCAACAAACAAGGCCATATCGTGGTCAATCCGCGGCGCGACAAGGGTCCGTCGATCGATTTGAAGGAACTGGTCGATGAGCTGGTGCTGCGCGATGTCGCCATGCCGGTGTTGTTGCGGTTCCCTGACATTCTCGACGACCGCATCGAGACCATTGCCGGTTGCTTCCGGCGGGCCGCGGAAGAGTGTGAATACGGCGGCAAGTATTTCACAGTGTACCCGATCAAGGTCAACCAGCAGCGTCCGGTCGTCGAAGAGATCGTCA
The DNA here is from genome assembly GCA_964483805.1 of uncultured bacterium. Taxonomy (GTDB): domain Bacteria; phylum Muiribacteriota; class Ozemobacteria; order Ozemobacterales; family Ozemobacteraceae; genus CAZADH01. Next base: position 30,217 of record CAZADH010000031.1, on the reverse strand, counting down.
GTCATGGCAAGAAGTTCTTCATCGGTCTCGAAGCCGGCTCCAAGCCTGAGTTGCACGCGGTTCTCGCCATCATGGACAACCCCGATGCCCTCATCGTCTGCAACGGCTACAAAGACGAAGACTTCATCGAGTTGGCGCTGTTGGCGACGAAAATGGGCAAGCGTCTGTACATCGTCGCCGAGAAGCTCAATGAGTTGCGACTGTTGCTCTCGGTGGCAAAACGACTGAAGTTGCGGCCGAACATCGGGATCCGCATCAAGTTGGCGACTGCCGGTAGCGGCAAATGGGAAGAATCCGGCGGCGATCAGAGCAAGTTCGGCATGCACGCCGCCGACCTGCTCGAGGCGATTTCGCTGGTCAGAGAAGCGGACATGCTCGATTGCGTGAAGCTCATCCACTTTCATCTGGGCAGCCAGATCACCAATATTCGCAAGATCAAGGCGGGTTTGCGCGAGGTCGCACAGTTCTACGTGCAGGTGCGCAAACTGGGGTGCGAGGTTGAATACGTCGATATCGGTGGCGGTCTCGGCGTCGATTACGACGGCTCGCGCACGACTCTGACCTCGAGTGTGAACTACTCGATTCAGGAATACGCCAACGATGCGATTTACGCTCTCAAAGACGCGTCCGACAAAAACAACCTGCCGCACCCGCACCTCATCACCGAATCGGGTCGCGCCCTGACCGCGCACCACTCAGTGTTGGTGTTCAACGTGCTCGAGTCGCAGACGATGCCCTATTTCGACCACGATCAGCCCCGCATCACCGCCAAGGATCACGAGATCGTGCGCGAGTTGCACAACATCAATGAGTGTCTCAACAATGTGACCATGGTCGAGGCGTGGCACGATGCGCAGCAACTGCGTGAAGAGGCGCTCGATCGCTTCAGTCTCGGCATGCTCGATCTGAAGACGCGGGCCACGGCCGAACGCCTGTTCTGGGCGATTGCCGCTGAGGTTCGTGCATTGGCCGCCGATCAGAAGCACCCGCCAGAGGAACTCAAGCAGCTCGACAAGTTGCTGGCCGACAAGTATTTCTGCAATTTCTCGTTGTTCCAGTCACTGCCCGACGCGTGGGCGATCGACCAGTTGTTCCCGATCATGCCCCTGCATCGGCTCACCGAGAAACCGACACGCCATGCAACTTTGCAGGACATCACCTGTGATTCCGACGGCAAGATCGACCATTTCATCGGCACGCGCAGCTTCAGCTCGACGCTGGCCGTGCACGAGTTGTCGCCGCACGAGCCGTATTACATGGGAGTGTTCCTGGTCGGCGCGTATCAGGAGATCCTGGGCGACCTGCACAACCTGTTTGGCGACACCAATGCCGTGCACGTCACCGTCGGTGACGACGGCAACTGGACGATCGACAAGGTCATCGACGGTGAAGCTGTGGCCGATGTGCTCGACTACGTCCAGTTCTCGCACAAACGCCTGGTGCGCACCATGGAATCCTGGGTGAGCGCTTCGGTCAAAGAGAAGAAGATCACCGTACAGGAAGGCAAGGAGTTCCTGGCCATCTATCGGTCGGGTCTGTACGGGTATACATACATCGTGTGACATGGCTGTCCGGGGCCGGCGATTGGCCAGTGCTGGAGCCGGTCATGAGCATTTTGGGGACGCCGGCCAGACGGAACCGCCGGTTGTGCTCGGGTGGCGTTGCCGCGGGATGACAAGAACCCCGGTTTTGCACGACGTGTATTGATGCCGTAAATACAAGAACCCCGGCCTCGTCGAGGCCGGGGTTCTCGCGTGAAACCGTAAAAAACGTCAGCGGGTGCCGTTCTTGAGGGCCAGATACGCCTTCTGGGCGGCCTGATACTCGTTGAACGCCTTCATGAGCTGGTCGTAGGGGGCCTGGGCGGCCAGCAGCTTCTCGTAGTTCTGCCGGGCGAGGATGTAGCGGTTGTAGGCGGCCTGCAGGTTGCCATTGGTGGTGGGCTGACCGGTGCCGCTGTAGCTCGTGCCGTTGCCGCCTTGGTTCGGCACGGTACCGGTGCCGCTGTAGCTGCCACCGGCGGTCGTGGTCGGCACCGTGGTGGGCGTCTGCGCGTAGGTCTGGCCGTTGCGCTGATACTGGGCGATCTGTTGCTGCACCTTGGCGATGCGCTCGTTGGTGGGCGGGTGGGTCGAGAAATACTTGGTGACCTTCGTGGCACTGCCGTCTTTGTTGATCTTGTTGAAGAAGGTGATCAGGCCGTTCGGGTTGAACCCGGCGTTGACCGTGTATTTGACCGCCTTGGCATCGGCTTCGAACTCGTCGTCGCGCGAGAACTTCAGGTTGGCGAAGTAGGCGGCCACACCGGCAATCGCTGCGTATTTGCGCGTCTCGTCTTTGATCGCCATCGCGGCGACCACGGCCATCATGATCCCTTGTTTTTCGGCCTGGCGAACGCCATGCTTCTTCACGATGTGACCGAGTTCGTGGGCCACGACGCCGGCGAGTTCGTCATCACCGCTGATCTGCTTCATCAGCCCCTTGGTCACGTAGACGTAACCACCGGGCATGGCGAACGCATTCACTTCGTCGGTGTCGAGAATCTGAAAACGGTAGGTCAAGTCTTGGCGTTCGATGACGGGCACGAGCTTGCGGGCGACCCGGCCAAGCTGGTTGAGCATTGCGCCGTCTTTGTAAAAACCGGGCTTCTTCTTGAACGCTTCATAGCCCTGGGCGCCGGCGTTCTTTTCCCAGCCGGTTTCGAGACCGCCGAGGGTCTTGTCCCACCATGACTCGTTCTTCGCCGGACTGGTCGTTGCCGCTGGCGACTGGGCGGTGGTGGTGGGGGGCGCAATACTTTCGAGAGGTGCACTGATGGCGCCGAGCAACTGATCGATCTTGTTGATGCCCTTGGTGATGTCGTCGAAATTGATGGCCTGTGCGGGCGCCACGCACGCGAGTGCGAGCAGCACCGTCAGCACGAGACTGCGCGACCAGTAGTGCCCCACCTTGATCACCTGGCTGGCATTCTTCATATTGCACCTCTTTCGGCCGGATGGCCGGAATTTGCGGGGAGAAAACAGTGTCCGTGAATATTAAGATAATTGTAGGGAACGATGGCGCCGACCGTCAAGAAGCCTGAATTGTCTCGAACTGCTGCGGTTGTCGGGGGGGGCGTTGATGTACCCTTGGCCCCCCAAAAAAACCGGGTCGCCGCGTCGCAGGTAACATTGACCATGGTTGAACGTCCACGACCAACGTACGCCGAGCTGCGCAAACGTGCGCTCGAGACCCTCGACTGTCGGTGGTGCGGCATCTGTTGCGAATTGTGCGAGGGGGCGTTGCGGGCGACGGCGGCGGATGTGGCGCGGTGGGTGCAGGAAGGACGCCACGACGTCTTACGCTACGTGCAGATTGACCTCGATGCTGCCGGTGCAGTCCGCACGTTCTCGTCCGAAATCTGGCTGGATCCGGGCGATCAATCGCGGTCGCCCGTTGTCCGCTGCCCCTTTCTCACCTGCACCTGGGAAGACGGTTTCCGGTGCGCGATCTGGCCGACGCGGCCCCAGGTCTGTGCCGAATTTGCCTGCGGGGGCGAACGTTGCCAGGAGGCGCGCTTGCGTCTGGCCCGCCGATGAGAACGGCCGCGTTTCTCGGAGTGCGCTCGAGATCGTGGCTTCGCATGAGTGCCAGACGAGTTTCGGGGGTCTCCACCAACCCTGTCTTGGTTTTGGGTATAATGAACAACAAATGTGACACGTTTCAGCCAGGAGGTCGGACTCATGTCGACAGTCGCTGATTGCCGTCGGATCGCCAAGAATCGCCTGTTCATCGGGCTGATTGCCGGTGCTTGCGTGGTTATGGCAGGTGTCCTGCCCCTGCCCGCCGAAGAGAATGCGGCCTCGCCGTTCAACGGCCAGGCGATCACCATGCCGGTCAACGGCATCGAGCCGATCACCGCGGCGCCGACGCCGGCCGCTGCTGCGCCCGTCCAGTCGTCCGATCCGTCGGGGCAGTATGGGTTCGTCAACGTCAACACCCGGCTCAACGTGCGCGACAAGCCGTGGGGCGCGATCATCGGCAAGCTGTACGACGGTGACAAGATCCATATCCTGGCGCGCGAGGGCGATTGGCTCAAGATCAACTGGAACGGTGGGGTTGCGTACGTCCATTCGGCGTACGTCAGCGTCGGCAAACCCGCCGACGACGATGGCGGCTCGAACAACGGCGGCGACAATGGCACCGGGCCGGCCGTCGACCTGCCCCCGGGGTCGCTCGACCCGGCGAGGTTTGGTTACGACAGCAAGCGCTTCAAATCGGTCTTCGATGTCGTCGAGAAGTTTGCCTCCGCCAACAAGGCCTATGTCTTTGGGGCCGGGCACACGTACAAAGAGGGTTACACCGAGCGCACCGACTGCTCCGGGTTCGTCGGCCAGTTCATCCAGAAGATGGCCGCCGCCTCGGGCGTGCCGCCGGTCTTCTCGAAGCGCAGTTGGTTCCCCAGCAGCCAGGTGTACAAAACGCAATACACCAAGAAGGTCACCAGCGCGTTCCCGCCGCCCAATCCGCGTGACCTGATCAAGCCGGGCGACATCTTCGTCATGAACCCGGGGTCGTCGGGCATCGGCCATGTCGGGCTGTTCATGGGTTATACCAGTTCGGGCCAGCCGATCATCGCGCACTCGACCCCCAGCAAGGTCAAGAGCGACACCCGCATCGCCGGTCGGGTCGGCTCGTCGGGCGTGCGCATCGAGATTCTGCCGCGGCGCTATGAGAGCCGCTGGGCGGGGGTGTTCCGGGTCAACAACATGGACCAGATGCTCGACAAGCTGAGCGGTTCGTAAAACTGCGACACGACGCTGTAAATACCAAGTAAATAACAACGCCTATGCAATCGTCCTGGTGGTGTGGTCGTCGCCTGGTCATGTTGGGCACCGGTCTGGCGCTCGCTCTCGGGATTGCTCCCGCTGCGGGTTGGGCCCAGGCTCAGACTGAATCCGCGGCCGGCCGGCGGCCGGTGGGGCAAGCCCGCCCGCTGGTGGCCCCGCCTGGCGCCACAGCTTCAGGCAGTCACGAGAGTGTCGGCCGCTTCGTGCCGGTGGTCACCCTCGAACGCGGCACCGGACCGCAGCAGGTCATGTGGCTCGACGAGAAGGGTGCCGTGCTCGACGGGCCGTTCCAGGGGCCGATGGCCGCCGCCGTCGATCGCAAGGGCAACGTCTGGCTTGGTGACACCCTCAACGGCCGCATCGTCGCTTTCGATGCGCAGGGCAAGCAGCGCCGCGAACTCGACATCGTCGCGCTCGCGCGTCGGGCCGGTCTCGCCTCGGCGCCCCTGCTCGTCGATCTGGCGCCGGGTGCCTCCGGCACCCTCCTGGTCGGCGACGCTGCGAACAACGCCGTGCTCGAGTTCGGCCTCGACGGCCGCAAACCGCGCGTCTTTTCGGCGAGGCGCGGTGAGCGCGAGCAGTGGGCGCAGATCAACCGCGTGCATGGCGATGCAACCGGACGTATTTACATCGAAGACATGGCCCGGCAAGACACGACGGTGCTCGACAGCACCGGGCGTGCCGTGGCTGTGCTTGCCCGCACCGTCGGGGTTGCCGTGTCGCCGCAGGGTCGGGTGTTTGCCTTTGGTCCGTGCACCGGGGCAGAGCCGACGCGACCGCTTGTGGTCATGAGTGCGACCGACCGCACCCCGAAGCCGTTTGCGCTGCTGCGGGCGCCGGCACCGATCACCTGGGCGATGCCCCTGGGTGTCGATGCGCAGAGCCGCCTGCAGGTGACCTGCGACACCGCCACGCAACGGTTCTATGTCACCTTCGACGCCGCCGGGCACGAAATCGCCCGTCGGGCCGTGCCACGCGACGACCCCGGGTTCGACCCCAACCGGCCCGATTGGGTCGGTTCCGATGGGCACATCTTCTCGCTGCGCATTGCCGGCGGCCGCTGCGAAATCCTGCGGCTCGAGTAACCTGAAAATACAACGTATTTCTGTCGGTCACCGGCCGGTCTTCGTGGGTGGCCGCATTGGCGGCGCCCCCGCTGGGGTGCCCGGCACCGCCGGCTTGCTCTGGCGCTGGGTCAGATCGTTGAAGCTCTTCTTGTCGGTGACGTGCGGCAACACGGTTTCGAGCGAGCACGCGCCGTTGAGCAGCAGTTTGGCCAGCGACTGATCCATGGTCTGCATGTGGTCGCCCTGGGCCGTTTGCATGATCGACACGATCTGCTCGGTCTTGGCTTCCTTGATCAGGTTCTTGACCGCCGTGTTGCACACCAGCATCTCGTAAGCGAGCACGCGCCCCTGGTGGTCGGCGCGCGGCATCAGTTTTTGCGAGACGATGGCGCGCAGAACCCCCGCCAGTTCGAGGCGGACCTGGTCCTGGTGGTCGGCCGGAAACGCGCCAATGATGCGGTTGATGCTCTCGTAGGTGTTGATCGTGTGCAGGGTCGAGAAGACCAGGTGGCCCGTCTCCGACGCCGTCAGGGCCAGTTTGATCGTCTCGGGGTCGCGCATCTCGCCCACGAGAATGACGTCAGGATCCTCGCGCAGCGCCGACCGCAGCGCGTTCGCGAAGCTCTGGGTGTGCGCCCCCAGTTCGCGCTGGTTGATGCTGCACCGTTTGTGCAGGTGCACGAACTCGATCGGGTCCTCGATGGTCAGAATGTGCTCGTAGCGGGTGCGATTGATCGCATCGACCATCGCGGCCATGGTTGTCGATTTGCCCGAACCGGTGGGGCCGGTAACCAGGATCAACCCGTTGCGGTGGTCGCAGATGCCCTCGAACACCCGTCGATCGAGGCCCAGTTCCTCGAACGTCGGGATCTGCGTGGGGATCAGGCGAAAGACGGCGCTGATCCCGGCGCGCTGCTTGAAGATGTTCACGCGGAACCGGCCGACGTGCTTGACCTCATACGAGAAATCGAACTCCCAGCGCTCGCGGAACCGCGCGGTCTGCTCTTCGTTGAGAATCGGCAAGAGGAGCTGCGCGCTCTTCTCTTCGCTGATCGGCGGCAGGTTCATGCGGGTCAGATCGCCGTGAATGCGGATCATCGGCGGCAGGCCGATGTTGATGTGCAGATCGGACCCCTTCTGCTCCTTGACCTGCGCCAGCAGATCACGGATATCGCGGTAATCGGCAATGGTCGAGGTGACCACGGTCTCCTCGGGCATGCGATCGGGGTCGAAGTCATCGAGGGTGAGTCGCGGCTGGTTGAGCAGGGCGAGCAGTTGCTCCGGCTTCAGTTGGTGCAGGTTGCGGGTGAACCGCTCGTGCTGATGGGTGTCGAGGGTCACCAGCAACTCGAACACCGACGGCAACGCCGGGATGTTCAAGGTCTTGAGCGTCTTCTCGCACCAGAACGAAATGGTCTTGTCGCGGTCGAACAGGTAGATCAACAACGGTTTGACGACCTTGCGCCGGGTCATGGTGGTGAGGCCGTCGAGCACCGCGTTCTTCACCGACAGCGCCGTGTCTTGGAAGTTCATGATCAGCAACTCGACGATGTACTCGATGTCGAGCTTGCACAACGCCTTGATTGCGGCAACGCGGGCGTTGGGGTCGGCGTGGTGATCGACGAGGTTGAGCAGGCTGCGCACCGCGTTGGCGTCACGCGCCTCGCCCAGCGCTTTGCAGGCCCACGACAGCGTGTCGAAGTCGGGGTCCGACAGCGCGTTGATCAGGTCGTCGGTGGCCATCGGCCCGAGGCGCGACAGCAGATCGCAAGCCTGGCTGCGCACGACCCAGACCGGGTCTTTGAAGGCGCGGATCAGGTGCTTGACCCCTTCCGAATCGGGCGCCTGGCCCAGGGCCTTGAGCGCGTAGTAACGGTCGTCGGGGTTGGGGCTCTCGAGCATGGTGCGGAAGAACTGGCGGCATTTTGGGCCGAGAATGCGGCCGATGATGCAGATCAGCTCGTCTTTCAGCTCGGGCCCCTCGATGCGCATTAATTGTATTGCTTCCTTCAATACTTCTTCGCCCTTGCTCGCCAGCACGCGCGCCGCTTGATAGCGGATGATCGGCGAATTGTCGAGCATGGCGGTGAACAAAAACGACAGCGCTTCACGCCCCGGCACGAACTCGAGGGCAGCGATGGCGTAAAGCCGCACCGAGAAATCGCCCGAGATGAGGAACTTGCGGATCTGCTTGAGCGCCTTCTCGCCGGCGACATCGACGAGCAGCTTGAGCGCCCAGTATTTTTGGTGCAGGTTGCCCTTGGCAAACACGGCGCGGATGGCGGGCAACACCGCCTCACCGCGGGCGTACAAGAGCTTGTTGATGTGGCGGCGCAGCATCCAGCTCGGGTCGCCCAGATGCACGATCAGTCGCTGAATGGTTCCCTGCTGGTCGAGCCCGGCAATGAGGTCGGCGGCGAGGATCTTGGTCTCGTCGCGCTCGGGACGCGCGAGAACCGCGGCGAGTTCATCGAGGGTCAGCCGGCCGGCGTGGCCGAGCAGGTGCAACGACCAGTGGCGGATCGTGTCGTGCGGATGGTTGAGCAGCGTGCGCAGTTGATCGCTGATCTCGTCGACCCGCTCCGCCAGCACGGCCGCGGTCTGCTGTTGCACCTCGCTGTCGGGATGGGCGAGACCCTTATACATCAGGACCAGCAGCACCTGGTCTCCGGCGATCTTCCGACAGGCGGCAATCGCCTGCTTGGCTGCGGTCGGGTTGTTGCCCTGCAGCGCTTCGGTCAAAAACGACAGACGACTGGGATCGGCGTGGGAGACGGGTCCGGTGGGTGCGGGCATGCGGTACCCCTTTGGCGCGGCGATATTCCGATGTTTACCATTTGCCGGCCCATCGCGGCAAGCGGGGGCGCGGTGGCCGGGGTCAGTCGCACCAGCGGAACACCTCGATCTCGCGTCGTTTGCCCTTGACCGAGGTGACCGGCAGGCGGGCGAAGTGGCCGATCAGCGCCTGACCGTCGGCGGTGGTATTGGCATCGCCGTGCAACAGGCGGACCGTGCCACCGTCGAGCAACAGATCGCCGCCGTCCTGGTGCGTCGCCAGCTCGCACAGACGCGCCGCCAGGTTGACCGTGTCGCCGATCACCGTGTGTTCGCGCCGGACCTGGTCGGTGCCGAGAATACCGGCCAGTACAGGCCCCGAGACAATGCCGACCCCAGCCGGCAGATCGAGATACTTGCGGTGACGGTCCATCTCGGCCCGTAGAGCGCGCCCGGCGGCGACTGCCGCGGCCGCTGCCGCGGTCGCATCGGCAAACCGTTCGGGCGGAAAGACCGCGAGGATCTTCTCGCCGATGAACTTGTCGATCTCGCCCCCGTGCGCGCGGATGTGACGCGACCATGCCTCGAGAACACGGTTCAAAGCGGTGATCAGCGGTGCTGGCGGCCACTTCTGCAAGCGCTCGCCAAAGCCCCCGAGGCCGGCAAACATTACCGTAATAGTACGGTGCTCTCCGCGTCGGGCGGCGGCTTCGCGTTCGGCATCGCGCACCGCGTCGTGCACGGCGGCCGAAACAAAACGGCCCAGCATACGCCCTTCGGCCACGCCGCGCACCATCACATTGAACGCCGCACCGAGACGGGCGAACTCGTCAGTGCCCTGACCGGGCAGGCGGCCGGTGAAGTCGCCGGCCATGACGCGGTGGGCGGCCGCCGCGAGTTCGAGAACGGGTCGCAGCAACGCGCCGGCCAGTTGCATGGCGAGGACGAGTGAAACCAGGGCCAACAGACCCAGCAACAGGTGGGCCCGCTCGCGGTAGGCGGCGAGACGTGCCTGGGCCCGACCGATGTTGCGGGTCGCGTGCAGCAATCGCCCCGAGAGGGCCGGCGTCACCGGCGATCGCGTCAGGATCATGCGTCGGGCACTGCCGGTCCCGGCGACCGTGGTCATTGGTTCACCGGAAACCTGGGTCCACCCCAGGGGTTGCTCGATTTCCGGGGGATTGAATGCATACAATGTAGGCACATCGATGACCCACTTGCCCGCGGTGGTTGCCCAGTGCCCTTTAAACCATGGGGGTGCCATCGACCAGGCCGGATGATTGGCAAAGGTGACGCCCACGCGGTAGCCGCTGGTGAGGTCGTTGCTGGTCATGACGTCGCGGAAGTAGCCGAGCATGATCCCTTCGATATCGAGCACGCAACTGAGCAGTAGCGGGGGGTGCGCGCCCCCTTTCAGCATCTGGTTGTAGACGAGTTTGTCGTTCAGTTGTCCCCCCGGGGTCGACAACGAGCGCGGTGCCATGAACTGTTCGGCGAGGTGTTCGGGCAGCAGCACCGAACCGAGGAAATTGCCGAGTTCTTCGTCCTTGAGTCCTTCGCCGAGATTCTCTCCGCCGCGGCGGTTGTGCGTCGGGCCGTAGTCGGGAGCGAGTTCCCGCAACGTGCGTGCGTGCAGGGAGGCGAAGGTGCGCACCTGGTCGTTGGCGCCGCGAGCGGTGTCGGAAGCACCACTGATCGCCTGGCAGCGGAACCCGTCGCTGTCGGCCATGACCAGGTCTTTGAGGATGACGCCGTGATCGACGAGTTGCCGGCCGAGGCGGCCGAGACGCGCCGGCGGGGTGGCGCCGCGGTCATGCGGGCCAGTAGTAGCATACCATGTATTGACATACTCGGGCCGGCGGGCGAGCGTTTGGATCGTGGCCAAAGCCTGGCCCATATACAAGGTGCGGGCGTTCTCGACAGCGTCGAGACGCTGATGCAGGCTTCGTTCGCAGTCGGCATGCAAACGCCAGGCGCGTTCGCCGAACGAACGTTCGAGTTGCATGGTGCTGACCGCGGCCCCCGGGACAAGCACGACGAGGAAGGCCAGCAGCAACTGGCGGTGCAGTGTGAGGGGCGGCAGCAGCGAAGAACGACCGCGATGCAGGGTCAGCGTCGCCAAGACGAGGATGCCGCCGAGCAGCCAGGCCAGGCCGATGCCATGCCAGACCGTGCCGATGTTGGTCCACGTCGGCCGTTCGCCGAGAGGATCGCAAAGCCGGCGGGCGATGCGCAGCCGGATCGGTGGGTCGACCAGGGTCGTTTCGATAGCTGCCCACTGGTCGTTCTGGGCGACCTGATGCGCGGACGGGATCCGCAGGAGGTGCAAACCCCTGTCGCTTCGCCACGAAGGGGAACTCCATCTGCCTTGCCAGCGTTGGTCGAGGGCGACGGCCACCTCGATACCGTCGCGCCGGGCATTGCGCCACATGCATCGCAGCGCCAGATCGAGCCAACGGTCGTGGGCCGGTGGCCCGCCGCTGCGCACCTGATCGAAGTAGGCGAGCATGCCGCCCCAGATGCGCCGGAGGGTCAAGGTGCGCGCGTCGTATTCTTCGCCGTGCGGGGGTGCCGTGCGGGCGGGATCGGTCCACCAGGCCGGCGGCACGAGCGCGCGCCAGAAGATCATTCGCGGTCGGTCTTCGGCGGTGACCGGGAACACGTTGCCGCAGCCTTCGCGATACAGCAGAATCAGCCGGTGGTTCGCGTAATACTCACCGACGATTCGTTTGCCGACGCCTTGCAGCCAGCGCAATCCGTCGAAGTTGGTTGCGTCGAAACTCCAGTTGCAGGTGGCCAGGGTGAGCATCCGCGTCAGTTGCGCGAAGTCACGGTCCAGAAAGGCGAGGGGACGGCCGCCACTGGCCAGAAGCCAGGCCTGGTCCGGTTCGTGCAACTGCAAGTCGCGGTCGGTGGCCAACGCGGTGGTCGTCCAGGTGAGGTTGGGCACGATCGCTTCGAGCGGTTTGAAGAACCTGGGAGCGAGGCGACCGAGCGTGCGGCGGGCGAGATCGAGAGTCGGGTCGGCCCGTTCGGCAACCGCCCCGCACAGGTCGTGGGCCGTCGCGTTCAGCAGCGTGCGCACCTGGCTCTCGGCCTTGATCGAGCGTTCGAGGCGGCGCAGGTCGTCGTGCAGTTGATCGGCGATGTGGCGGGCGCGCACGGCCTGGCGGTGTTGTTCCTGGTTTCTGCTGCCCAGCAACAGCAGGCTTGCCGGCAACAGCCACAAGAGGAGCAATCCGGCTGCCGTGGCCCACGAGGACCAGAGCGAAGGGCGTCGTGCCGTCGTCGTCGGCCCGACAGCGGCCACTGCGGTCGGCTCAGGGGCAGGCGTGACGGTCCG
>CAZADH010000031.1:0-18193 GCA_964483805.1 uncultured bacterium | reverse complement strand
CGGCGTGGTCACTCGGCAGCATCGGGGATTGCGGCGGCACCTGAGTCGGTGACGTCGAGGTGCTGAGGCCCGGCGACGAGAGCACGGCCAGGCCGGTCTTTGCACCGGTCAGAGCCTGTTGCGGGTCGACCAGTTCATGGCCGTCGCTGTCGGGCACCGCGGCGAAGCGAACCTCGGGTGGCAGCAGTGCCCGCGCGCGGGACGAAACGACGATGTGGCTGAAACGACCGTGCCGCGATGACGACTCCAGTTGGGCGGCATGCTGCAACGGTTCACCGAGGACGGTGTGATCCAGGCGCACCTGCGGATCGCCGACGACACCCGCCACCACCGCCCCGGCATCGATGCCGATGCCGATGCGGTAGGCGAACAGGCCCCGGTGTTGGCGGTGGGCGACGAGTTGCCGGTGACGCAGGACCATGCCAGCGGCGGCTGCCAACGCTCGCGGCGCCGCATCCCCCGGCTGATTGTCGACGAAAAAGGCCGTGACCGCATCGCCGACGAACCGGTCGATGCGCCCACCGTGCTCGCCGATGGCAAGTGCCATCTGTTCCTGATGGTGATTGAGCATCGCGAAGACGGCGTCGGGCGGGTGCGTTTCGCTGAGCGTGGTGAAACTGCGGATATCGGACACCAGCGCGACGATCTCGAGTTGCCGCGCCGCTGCCGCCGAGCCGAGCATGCCCCCCGCCACCGCTTCGAGCACATCGGGAGCGACATAACTCGACAGCTTTCGTTTTTCGCGCAACCACTGCACCATGGTGGCCAGGGTCCGGGTGGCATCGCCCAACTCGTCGCGGCGTTCGGAGGACAGATCGACGTCGAGCCTGCCCTGGGCCACGGCGCGCAGGGCGCCGGTCATGCGGCGCACCGGCGAACCCAGGCGCCGCGCCAGACCCCAGCCCACGGCGATGATGAGCAAGACAAAAACCGACAGTGACAGGGCGATGTGTTGGCGCTCTGCCTGAATTGCCGCACGAATCGGGGCGAGCGAGGTGCGGGCGCCGATCAGATACTGCGGCAGGCTGCGGGCCGGCCGGACCTCGATGAGGTCGCCCCGCGTGGTGCGGGCCGTCACCCCGGTCTGTCCTGCACGCCGCGCGATGGCAGTGAATCCGGCATCGTCCCGCCGGACGGACGGCGCGATCGGTTGCAGTCGGTCGCCATGCTGTCGCCAGGCGGCGAGGCGCAGGTGCGGGGCGACCAATTCGGCGCGGGGCACGGCGAGTCGAAGGTATTCGGCGAATGACGAGTCTTGATCCCAGACGATAAATACAGCGTAATGCGATTCGTCGCCGGTGCGGACGAGGTTGTGGTATTTGACCAGTTGTCGGCGGCCGATGCCGAAGACCACAGTTTGGTCGGAGGTGTCGAGCATCGAGGTGTCTTCGGCGCGCAGCGTGACGTATGTGGTTGGGGCATACTGTCCCGCCCGTTTATTTGCATGCATATCGCTGCTGCTGCGGCTGCGCTCGATCTGAAGGAAAGTGGCGATCGCGTAGTCACGACTGACCATGACGAGAACCCGGCGGGTCTCGGCGTTGACGCCGGGCGCAAAGCGCGACAGCGGCTCACCACGGCGGGGAATGATAATTACACTGTATGGACGCATGCGGGCCTGGCGACACTGCGTCCAGATGTGGGCAAGCAGCGATGAACCGTGGTGCCGGTCCTGCTCGTAAGCGCTGAGCGCTTCAGCCAGACCGGCGCCGGTGGTGATGGCGCGGCACGCCCGGTGAAACCGCCGCGTCAATACCGTGTCACCGTTTTCGAGTTGCCGCAGCACGCGATCGACCTCACGCCGCTGATGATCGAGCAGGTTGGCGGCGAGATCGTGGGCGAGGCGGTGCGACGCCGTCACCGTCAGAAAAAGGGGAATGGCGCCGACGCCCAACAACCACAGCAGCAAGGTGACGCGCAGTCCGGGGGTCGGCAGTCGGCCGCGCCAGTAACCGTGCAACGCCAGCATCGTCCAAGTGGCGAGAACAAGGAATCCCCATGTCCAGGCCAGCGCCGCCATCCGACCGGGTCGGCTGCGGGGGCGGGGGCCGAAGATGCCGGCCCAGTGGCCGGCCAGGGGCTCGAGGGCCGCGATGCGCCCCCATCCCGCCGGAAAACCGAGGGTGCGACCAAGGACGGCGCCGGGAAGATGCACGGCCGGAAAGCGCGCATCGCCGGTCTGGTGATCGATGGTGAACGCCGCCAACCACCGCTGCAGCGGGGTGCGCCAGCGCGGGATGTCGAGAGCGCTGGGCAGGAGGGGGCGTCCGCGGCGGAACATGCCCGCAGTCGCGCCGTGCGGGACCCCGCCCACGCACGATGTGCGTAGGGGGGCCGGCACCGGCATCGGGAAGAACGCCGGCCAGGCGGCGGCCGGATCATGCGGTTCGCGCAACCGCTGCCATTGCGCCAGACACTCGCGCTGGGCGGCCCGGTGCTCGTCATCGGTCACCGGCATGATGACCAGCAGACCGCCGACCGCGTGGCCGTTGCGGCGCAGCAGCGTCCAGACCGCGCGCTGCATCTGCCGATTGTAAATACAATTGAAAGCAGTGCCCTGCAGAACCGGGCTGAACAGCTCGCGGTGGGCGGCGTGGCCGAACAGGTGGCGGATGCGTTGCAGCCAGACCGCGGTCTCGAGCTGGTGCGCCGCTCGCAGATCCTGCAGCGCCAGTTGCTGGAACAGGCCGGTGATCAGGAACCGCTGGTCGCCCGCCAGGCCGGGACCCGGGCACAAGACGGCGCCGCGCCGTGGGTCGCCCCCGGGAAAGGCGACCACCCACACCTGCGCGCGCGGCACGTGCCGCAGGCGCAGCGCGGTCCGGGCCTGGGCAGCACGGTGCCCCAGGCCGGTCGGCGACAGGTCAGTGGCCCCGTTTTCGAGGCGCGTCCGCAATTGCCGGGCGGTCCATTCGAGCCAGAACCGGGGTCGGGCCATGTCCTGGACCCGACTGAGCAGGCGGTCGTGATCGTCGTTCCAGGCGCGGTAGGCGGCAGCGGCCTCGCGCCGTGCCTCGTCGCGGGCCGCGTCGACGAGAACGAGCAGCGGCAGCAGGCTCAGGACGACGGGCAGCAACCAGCGCAGGCGCGCCAATGGAAAACGGGGTTCGCTCGACATCGGCTGATTGTACCACAGGGCCGGGGCGGGGCAAGATGACGCTGCGGGCCCGTGCAGCGGGTTTGCGCGAGGTGGTTGTGGTTCGTGGTGGGTGGCCGTGGTATGCTGACACACCGAAAAGGAGTGCGAGCATGCGGGTGATACTGGCGAAAACCGCCGGGTTCTGTATGGGCGTGAAGCGGGCGATGCAGGTCGCGCTCGACACGGCGCGCGACCGTGGCCCGGTGACGACCTGCGGGCCGTTGGTGCACAATCCGCAGGCGGTGGCTGCGCTCGCCGAGCAGGGCGTGACCGCGAGCGACGCCTACGGCACGCTCGCCGCCGGCACCCTGATCATTCGGGCCCACGGCATGCCGGTCGACGAACTCGATGCCCTGCGCGAGCGCGGTCTCGAACTGGTCGATGCCACCTGTCCGCACGTGCAGGCGAGTCAGCGCCGCATTCGCGAACACGTTGCCGCCGGGGCGTTTGTGGTCATCGTGGGTGACCGCGATCATCCCGAGATCAAGAGCCTGGCCAGTTATGCACCCAACCGCCACGTCGTTGTCGCGTCGGTGGCTGAAGTGGCGGCAATCGCTCTCGAGGGCGAACCGCGGGTCATCGTCATCGCGCAGACGACCTTCGGCGCCAAGGCCTACGACGAGATTGCCGCCGCCGTGCAACAACGGGCGCCGCAATGCGAGGTGTTCAACTCGATCTGTCGGGCCACCTCGAGCCGTCAAGAAGAAGTATTGCTCCTCGCCCGGCAGGTCGACGCCGTGGTCGTCGTCGGCGGCCGCAACAGCGCCAATACCTGTCGTCTTGCTGAACTCGCCGCCGGCACCGGCAAGCCGACGGTGCACGTCGAGACCGCGGCCGAGCTCGATCTCGCGATCCTACGTCAATACAATGTAATCGGCGTGACCGCCGGTGCCTCGACGCCCACCTGGATCACCGCCGCCGTGGTGGAGACCCTCGAGAAGTTGTGATGCCGGGGCCGGGCCCTGCCGCTGGGTGCGACATCCCGGTGCACCGACTCTGCACGTTCATCGGTCTGAGAAGGTGTCGCTCGTCGAGCTGACCCCGTAAAACCCTCTGACACCAAGGTTCTCCAGCATCCCGCAACTTTTTTTCCCCGCGGTCGACCGGCCGAGAATGTTGCGGGTGACGGTGGGTGAAAACGAGAGCCTGCCGATCTTCAGACAGCAGGAGGCCGGGTCATGATTCGTTGGTGGAGTGTCGAGGATGCAGTGATTGGCGAAAAGCGCGCTCAGCCGGTGTTCCCGCGGGATCACCGGGCCGCCGACCAACGCGTGCGTGAGGTCGAGCGGTTTGGCTTGCCGGTGGCCCAGATGCAGCGCGAGCTTGGTGGCAGCCGGGGCCGTCCGTCGGGGGAAGGGGCGCCGGCCGCGGTTTGATCGTCGCGGGCGCGTTCTTCGATGACCGTGCGTATGCCGGTTGACGAGAAACCCCGGGGTGCCCATCGGGCCGCCCCGGGGTTCAGCCAGAAATACGAGATATTTACTTTGTCAGCGTCGCAAGGTGCGCTTGCCACGAAGCGGTGACGGCGGTCGGCACGCTTTCTTCTGACGTCGGGACGCTGTCTTCCACGGGCGTTTGCGCCAGATTCTCACTGAAGCGGTGCATGAATCGGTCTTTCCGGTCATACACATCGATCACCATGTACCCGTTGACCATGCGTTTCTCGTAACGGCGTTGCACGGGAGGTGCCTTCCAGGCGATGCCGAAATCTTTGTTGGCGGCCTCGACATTCGCCTTGGTCAGCAGCTTCGTCGGCGCGCGCACCACGACGCCGACCACTTCTTGCGCCGGCACGTACGACGGAATCAGATACTCATCTTCGTCGAGGATGTAGTCGCCGATGAGGGTCTTCCATTTGCCGTGCACGGCCTTCTTGATGAACTGCTTGAACCCGTAATACTTATAACCGGCGGCGATCTTGTTGAGGTCGAGGCCCCGGGGTTGCCGTTCGCGAATGGTGAGAACGACCGGCCCATAACAACCCGCGATGTCGGCTTTGCGGGTGGTATAGATGTAGTCGGCCTCGTGATTGTAACCGTCGTCGTCGGTGCCCTTGCCGTCGTTCGAGAACAGGTCGCGCCAGATCTCGCGGCGTTTGCCGTTCTCGGCGAAGTGGGCGCGGATGATCTCGGCATGGCGCAGGCGGGCGCGTTTCCAGGCGTTGACCGGTTTCAGGCCGTGATCGAGAAAACTCTGATACAGGATACGCACATTGTATGACATGATGTCGGTGCCGATCAGCATGCGGAAGGCGTCGAGTTCGGCCGCGGCCTGTGCTTGCGGCGAGAACCCGCCCATGCCTCGATACACCTCGGCGAAGAACCCGTTCTCGAGTCGTTTCTTGCCCTCCGGGGCGTTCATGTCGGCGACCGAGATCAACCCGTTGCCGGTGGCGTCCGGCATGGCCTGCTCGGGGGCGGCCAGCGCGTCGAGGTCGGCGACGGACCCCCCGCCTTTCTGTGCCGCCAGCCAGTCTTTGACGAGGCGACGATGGCTTTCTTTGTCAGAAAGCTGTACCGGCTCGTTGCTCAGGAACAGGGCGGCGCCCAGATACGCACCCTCGCGGTTGTCTTTGATGTCGCGAATCGACTCGAAGCCGACGACCTTCTTGATGCCGAGCGACTGCGCCACCTTCTTGAGCGGTTTGGGCAGCAGGCGCGTGTCGGACAGTTCGAGAAAACCGTGCTTGGTTCCGGCCACGGTGCTGATGCACTCGTAGCCGACGCCGGCCACGTTCGAGAACAGAAACGCATTGCGCAGGTCGTGCGCGGTCGGTTGGTGCCGCGCGGTCGGCCCGACGACCTTGCCGTCGAGATAGGTAGTTTCGTTGAGCATCTTCAGATACACGAGCCAGGCGTGGGTGAACATGTGGCAGATGTCGAATTTGTGACACTTGTCGGACAGGTCGGGGACGAACCACGGTCCGGCGTTGGCGCGCCAGAACGCGATGCGGGACTGCTCTTTCGGGTCGGCGATCGGGTCAATCGTCACGTTGGCGAACAACGAGGCCAGCATGACCAGCGAGACGAAGTTGGTCGCGCGATGAATCTCTTCCGCGCTGTGATTCCAGAAATACTTGCGCACCGTCTCGCCGGCGATCTGCTGGGTCATCGCCCAGAAGCGGTCAACGTCGTAACCGACGTGGTTCGGTGCGATCACCGGGTTGAAGAAGTCGCACGGCTTGCCCGATTTGGCCTCCATGGCCCGCACGATCTTCTCGCACTCCGGAATGAACCGACTGTAGGCTTCGCGGCACACCGGGTCGTAGCTGAGAATGACCATCAACGCGTAGCCCTGGAACGGCAGGGCCGCCTTGCCGGCGAAATTCGGGTTCTTCGATGGGATGTCGAGCGCTTCGAGAGGGCGGTGACGCTCCTGCTTGCGCCCGGTGAACTTGCCGTGGGTCAGAATGTTGAGCGCCCAGGCGTAGCCGTATTTCTGGATCGCATCGATGGCTCCGCCCATGGCCACGTCGGCCGGGTCGAAGTGGCCGGCCAGGCGCTTCTTGAGATCGGCAATCTCGCCCTGCAGCCGGTTGACCCTGGCAATCCGCGTGGCGGCCGGCAGGTCGCTGGCAGCCGACAGATCGGCGAGTTGGCGCTCGCATTGAAACAGGCGGTTCTTGAGCGTGACGAAGGCGAACTCGTCGTCCCCCGCGGCCGAGGCCGGGGTCACTGCCGCCACGATCACAAGGCTGAGGAGGGCCACCGCAACACCGATGAGACGCCGCATGCCTGGTATCCTTTCGCTCGCGTCGTCCACCGACGCGGGTCAGCAAATACCTCATTGAATATCTGTTAATGATACCTGCAGAACCAGGGGACCGGCAACAGTGGTGTCTCATCCGCGCCGTGGGAGGGTACCCGCGGATCATTGCCAGTTGTAGATCGAGACCACGCTGGTGTAATCGTCGGTCCAGACCCGGCTGCTGCGGGCGAGCCGCAGGGGGCGCCAACGCGAGTCGGCGGCGAGCGGGCCGAAATGACGCAGGTCGCGGGCCACGATCGCCCAGGAACTGATCGAGGCGAACACTGCCTCGTCCTTGTTGGCCGGCGGCGTCAGACGCGGATTGTAGTTCTGAATTCGCCCGCTCAAGCCGAGGCCCCAGACGATGTTGCCGAACACCGTTTCCAGATTGAGATAGCGGTGTGACAGGTGGATGGCCAGAAGACCGTCGGGGCGCAACCGCGACATGTACAGCTTGACCGCTTCCTTGGTGCACAAATGCAGCGGAATCGCGTCGGAGTTGTACGCGTCGATGACGATCAGGTCGAAGCTCCCGGTTGCGCACCGGGCGAGCCCCTGGCGCCCGTCGCCGATGACCACCTCGAGCCGGGCTCGAGAGTCGTCAAGATAGCGAAACAGCTGGGGGTTGCGGGCCATCTGGGCAACCTGGGGGTCGATCTCGAAGAAGGTGAATGACTGGCCGTACTTGCCGTAGGCCGCAATGGCCCCACATCCGAGCCCGACCACGGCGACCGAGAGCGGGCGGACGCGCCGGTTGACGGCGGCAAACACCTGGCCGATCGGTCCTTCGTGGTAATAGTAGAACATGGGAATGTCGCGATAGCGGAGGTCGAGGTCCTGTCCGCCATGAAAAGTGTTCCCATGGGTGATCAGGTGCACCGTCGAGCTGGCAGCGCTGTTGACCGTGAGCGCTCCGAAAAAGTTGCGACTCTGATGAATCACCTGGCCGGTTTCGCTGCCGATCAGCAGTCGCGCGATCAACAGGGCGACCATCACCACCGCCTGCAGCCGCGACGATACCTCAGCCAGCCCGTAAAACAGGAGGCCGGCGAGAAGGACGCCGGCAGTGTCGTCGATGTGGAGCTCCCAGGCCGGTCGGATCGCGACCATCGCGAGGCCGGTGATGGCGATGGCGACTCCGTAGAACTGCAGGCGCTCGCGGGTCGAACCCAGGGGGTGTACGGCGGCCGCATCGGCGAGGACAACCGCGGTAACGATCATGGTCAGAGGGTACTCGGTGACCGTCTGCAGCAGGTGCGGCGCCAACAGGCTGTTGGCTGTGCCGCCGATCAACCCACCCAGAGAGATGAAAATGTAATACTCGGTAAGACAATTGACCGGCGGCCGGTCGGCGACCAACGTGCGGTGTGCCACCAGCGATACGACAAACAACAAAACGAGGTGGAACCCGGTCAACAGCCACCACGGTGCCAGGATGCGAAAGGCGAACACGGTCATGAACAGCGGCAGGAGCAGGGCATAGAACCAGCGCATCTCTCGTCCGGTGGTGGGCGTGCCGGGTGCGAAGGCGACGACATACGAAAGCAGATACAACGCGAGTGGGGCGATCCAGAGTAACGGAATCGGGGCGACGTCGGTGGTGAGCGTGGTGGTCACGGCCAGCGTCAGGCTCGAAGGGACAAATGCGAGAACGGTCCACCAGAGCCGGCGACGGTGAGTGACGCTTGCGGTCGATGCGGCCAGGGCAACCGGGCAGTCCGGTGGTTCGCTGCCCGACCTCGTTGTCCTCGTTGGCGCCGGTTCGCCGGGCAGCGGTGCGGCATGGCGCCATGTGGCCAGTGCGCAGCCGGCCATCAACAACAGGAACACCAGGTAACCGCCGGCCCACAGGCGGCATTGCTGCGATACTGTGAGCAACGGTTCGACCACCAGCGGATAGGCCAGCAGCGCCAGGAGACTGCCCGCGTTGCTCGCCGCATACAGAAAATACGGGTCGGTTGCGACAGCGCTCGGCCTCGGCGGCTCCAGCGCGGGCCCGCCATCCGGGCTGCAACCGCCCACTGCGCCATCCGTGGCGGGCGGGTCGTCGCGCCGGGGATGGGTGGTCGCGGCGAACCAGCGTTGGAGGGCCGGAGCGGTCATGGCCAACAGCAGGAACGGCACGCCCGCGCACCGGGCGAGTCCGGCCAACAGGGTCAGAGTCGGCGAGTGTGCGGCGTCATCGGAGCCCCCCAGCGCGGCGGGTGTGAGTGGCAGAAACGGCAGCGCCAGCGGCAGGACCGCCAGATGCCATCGCGCCTGGATCACGGCCGGCCACCGACCCATCGAAAAATGCACGACGGCGTAACCGGCGAGAAGGAGCGCTTGAAAGAACGCCATCGCCGTCGTCCAGACCGCCGGCGCTCCACCGAACTGCGCCAGATGCAAGCGGGCGAGCAGGGGCTGCACCAGGAACAGCAAGGCGGCGCTGGTGAACGCGCCAATCTGAAACCAGAGCGTCATGATTGACCAAACGTCGGCTGGGGCATTAGGCTTCATGCTATCACGTTGGTCGTGAGCGGCAGCCCAAGTTTCCGACGCGAGGTGGCCCGTGGCCCAGCAAACCCCCATTCGTGAGTGCGTTCCCGTGCCGGTGTTTCCGGTTGCTTCCGAGTTGCACCCGCCCGATCTGGTCCGCGCGGTGCGCGAACGTCTGCTCGCCCGTCTGCGGGTGGCGGGGCCGCCGATCCGCGTGGTCGAATCCGAGCGCGAGCTGGCCGGTGAAACCGGCGGCCTGAGCATCATCCTGGTGCTGACGGGTGGGAGCGAAGCGGCCGCGGTGCGGTTCCTCTCGGAACGGGGCGGCCCGGTGCTCGTGCTGGCCCATCCGCGGCACAACTCGCTGCCCGCTGCGCTCGAGATCCTCGCCTGGATCCGGCAACAGGGTCGTGCGGGACGGGTCGAGGTCGTGCGCGACGAACCGGCGGCGTCAGGTAATATTACCTTGTTATCACGGGTTATCGCCGCCCAGCGGGCGTTGCAGAGTCTGCGTCTGGGCGTGATCGGCGCGCCGTCCGATTGGTTGGTGGCCAGCGGGTGTGATGCCGCGTTGGTGCGCAATACCTGGGGCCCGACGGTGGTGTCGGTGCCGCTCGCCGATCTGCGTGCCGCGATGGCCCAGGTCGGTGATGCCGCCGTGCGCAACGCCGCGAACAAGACGTTGGGTGCGGCGGCCGGCTGTGACGAACCGACGACCGACGAGGTGCAGCAGGCGTCGCGGGTCGAACTGGCTTTGCGGGCGCTCGTGGTCGAACGGGGGTTCGATGCCGTTTCGCTGCGGTGCTTCGACTTCGTCGGCGAAGAACGCACCACCGGCTGTCTGGCGTTGTCGCGCCTCAACGACGAGGGGGTCGTGGCCGGCTGCGAGGGCGATGTGCCGGCGACGCTGACCATGGCGTGGTTGTCGGCACTGGCGCTGCAGCCGACCTTCATGGCCAATCCGCAAGACATCGATGCGGCGACCGGTGATGTCTGGCTCGCCCACTGCACGGTGGCGCGCCGGTTGACCCGCTCGTTTCGGTTGCGCTCCCATTTCGAATCGGGCCTCGGGGTCGGCATTGCCGGGGAGTTGCCGCTGGGAACCGTGACGGTGGCCCGCATCGGCGGGCGACGCCTCGATCGCGTCTTTTTTGCCCGCGGCGAACTGGTGGCCAACGAAAGCGATCCGGCCCGCTGCCGCACACAGGTGCGGGTGCGGCTCGCCTCGGGTGTCGATGAACTGCTGCGGCACCCGCTGGGCAATCATCTGGTGTTGGTCCCTGGCGACTGGACCTGGCCCTTGCAGGTGTACGGCGACTGGTTCGTTACTCCGGTCGACGAACGGTGAGCTGGTCTCCGGCGAACACGGGCACAGGATTGTGGCGGCGCAGATAGTCGATGACGACCTCGCGGATCAGGTAGCCCAGGTCGCGCTTGTCGGTGCAGTCCTTGAACAGGGCCCGCCCGTTCTGGTTGCCGTCGGCAAGATAGGAAATCGTGCCGAGTGTATACATACGTTGTAGATCGACCGGTTGCGAGCCGACCGTGATGTTGGTCGCCTTGCCGTTCTTCACGTCGAGAGTGGCGGCCACGCCGCCGAACTGATACCCGGTTTTGCCACCGTAGTTGGCGGCGACGAAGTCGAGCAGCTCGACCAGGCCCTGGCCCGAGAGGGTGTAGGTCACCACCGTGTTTTCGAACGGCACGATCGACTGCACCTGGCCGATGGTCACCTCGCCGGCCGGCAGGGGCTCGCGAATGCATCCGGAGTTGATGATGGCGAGGTCGGCGCGCCCCGCGTCCATGATGGCGTGGCACACCAGCCGGCCGAGCGGCAGGTCGCGCAGGTGCTTCTCTTCCTCGGCGTAGGTCAGGGTTTGCGGGCAGCGGCCGACCACCTGGCCGGTCAGGTGTTTCATCTGCACATTGTATGCGGTCAGCAACCGGTTGACCGCGTCTTCACTGGTTGTGTCGATCGTGGCATCGATGAGGTGCAGTCGGCCGGCGTAGGTGGCGATGCGTGTCGGCGACGCGAGTTCGAGCGCCAGATCGAGGCGGCCGAGGAACGCACCCCACTTGCCGGCCTGCACCACCAGGGTGCCGCCGAGGCCGTTGGCGGCACCGTTGGCCACGAGAATCGGGTGATCGACCTGGGTGTTCGAGTGACCTCCGATGATGACATCGACGAGCGGCGTCTTGGGCGCCAGTTGCAGATCGCCCTCGTAACCGTGGTGCGACAACAGCACCACAATCTGGGCGCCGTGCCGGCGCAGGTCATGCGCGATGCTGGCGATGACCGGTTCCGGTTCGACCCAGGCGAGCGTGGCGCGGTGCTTTTCAGGAATGACATCCCACGCCTGACTGCCGATGGCGCCGGTCACGCCGATGTGAAACGGTCCGCGGTGGATCATCATCCGATCGTCGAAGACCCGGGTGCCGTCACTGGCGTTGACGACGTTCGCGCAGATCATGCGCATCTTCACGGCCTTGAACTGCTCGAGCAGATTCGGCAGCCCGTCGTCGAGTTCGTGATTGCCCAGTGTGGTCGCATCGTACCGGCACAGGTCGAACCCCACGAGATCGACGGCGCCCTTGAAGAAGGTATAGAAAGGGGTGCCCTGGAAGATATCGCCGCTGTCGAGGACCAACAGGTCGGGTTGTGCCCGCTGAAACTGCTTGATCAGAGCGGAGCGGCGGGCGAGACCGCCGATGTTCTTGCCGGTACCGGGCAGATCGAACGGCAACAGGTGGGCGTGGTGATCGTTGGTGTGCAGAATCGTCAGGGTGGCGATGCCGGCCTCGGCCGCGGCGCACGGTGGCGGCAGGTGCCAGCCGCACAAGGCGAGCGCGCCAATGACCAGCAGGCAGGGCAGGATATGGCGGTGTGCGTGGCGGACCGGCAGGCGTGACGTCATGGGATGACCCTCGCTGGCAGGATATGCTACAGATGATACACCACGGTTGCGACCGATGTGCTATGATGTGCTCTCGATTCAAGGAAACAAGCCAATGAGCGACTGGTTCAACGACTCGAATCCGGCAGTGTGGTGGCGGCGCTTTCTCGTCGTCCTCGGGGCGGCTTGGGCGCTTCGCATCGTGCTGGCATGCGCGACCGACCTGACGCCCGATGAGGCCTATTACTGGGCGTTGTCGGTGCGGCCGCAGGCGTCGTATTACGACCATCCGCCGTTGGTGGCGTATGTGATCCTGTTCATGCGCACGCTCCTGGGCGAGGTTCCGATCGCCGTGCGTCTGCCGGCCTTGCTCGCGTATCCGTTCGTGTCGTGGGCCATCTTCGAGCTGGGGCGGCGGGGCTTGCGCTCCGGTGCGGCCGGTTT
This sequence comes from uncultured bacterium, assembly GCA_964483805.1. Classification (GTDB taxonomy): domain Bacteria; phylum Muiribacteriota; class Ozemobacteria; order Ozemobacterales; family Ozemobacteraceae; genus CAZADH01. The sequence continues at coordinate 5,491 of CAZADH010000031.1, read as the reverse complement.
CTGGGGCTCGGTCATGCTGCATCTCACCCCCGCCGGCACGGCGCTGGGTTTCATTACCACGCCCGATGTCCCGCTCGCCTTCTGCTGGGCCGTCGCCGGGGTTGCTTTACTTCGTATTGCTCATGGTGCGCCACTCCCCACCGGGCCCGAGACCACGAGCGCGACGAGCGCGACGACGTCGGGTTCCGAATCGCAGCCCGATACAGCAGTGGGGCCATGGCTGTTGTTGGGGGTCGCCCTCGGTCTCGGGGCCATGGGTAAATACAACATGATCTTCTTCTGCCCCGCCGTGGCTCTGCTGACGCTCGGTTGGCGGTCGCGCCAGGCATGGCTCGGTACCGGCCGCTTCTGGCTCATGGTGGGCCTTGCGGCACTCGGGGCGCTGCCGGTTGTCTACTGGAACAGCATCAACGACTGGATCTCGTTTCGCTTTCAGTTTGCCCACGGGCTGACGCCCGCGCAGCGAGGCCTCGGCGTCAATGTTGGCGAGTTCCTCGGTGGCCAGTTGGGGACGCTGGGCCTGACGCTGTTTCCGTTGGTGGCCTTCGTGAGTCTGCGCCAGTTCGTCGTGGCGTGGCGCGAGAACCGGCCGCAGGAGTTTGTGCTGGCGGCGATGACGGTGCCGTCGTTGCTGTTCTTCGCCTACAGCGGCATGCGCAGCAAGGTCGAGGCGAACTGGCCGCAGGTCGCCTATCTTTCTGCCTTGCCGCTGGTGGCGGCCTGGGCCTTGCAGCGGCAGCGGCCGCGCCGGGCGCTGCTCATTGCCATGCTGCCGTCGGCGTTGCTGGCGGGCCTGGCGACCTTTCAGGCGCTGACGTTCGTCGTGCCGTTGCCGCCGGGGTTCGATATCTCGCGGCGATTGACCGGGTGGCGCGAACTGGGCGAGGCCGTGCGCACGGTCGATGTCGCGCTTGGGCGCAAGGCGGTGTTCTGCGTCCAGGGGGCACCGCTGACGGCTCTGGTGGGGTTCTACGGCGGCGTCGATCTCGACCGGCTGGCCGAGTTGAATGGGCACGGTCAGTTCGGTTTGTGGTGGCGCGGGCGGGCAGTTGCGACCGGGACCGATGTGGTCATTGTCGATGAGAACGAGTCTCCGGAACGAGACGCCAAAACACCGATGTTCGCGCGGCGCGACCCGGTGCAGACGCTGGCCACCGATCGCGCGGGGCGTCGGCTGCACGTGTTCAACCTCGCCCCGTTTCGCGACTGCATTCGGTCGTTTTCGCCGGCCATGCCCGAGCGGCCCTGGGCCGTTCCCGGCTGGAAGTGACGACATGGTCATCGGTATTGACGGTGTATTGACTATGTATTGTTTTCGAGGAGGCTTGGCGTGAACGTTGACACCATGCGGGCCATCGACTTCTGGGCAGGCGTGCCGCTGACCTTCCTGGCGACCGGCCTGGTCCGGGTGGTCGAGGGGCGGCGCCGGCGACCGGTGCGGCCGCAGAACATCCTGCTGGTCGAACTGTCCGAGATGGGCAGCACCATTCTCGTCGATCCGGCAATGCAAAAGCTGAAACGCGAGTTCGGTGCCAATCTGCACTTCGCCATCTTCGCCAAGAACAAGCCCAGTCTCGATCTGCTGCGCACCGTGCCCGAAGAGAACATCTACACGATTCGCGCCGACGGCTTCAGCACGATCACCCGCGACACCCTCGGGTTTTTGGCCTGGACGCGACAGCGCCGCATCGACACGGTGATCGATCTCGAGCTGTTTTCGCGGTTCACCGCCCTGTTGACCGGGCTGTCGGGTGCCCGCAACCGCGTCGGGTTTCATCGGTTCACCAACGAGGGCCTTTACCGCGGCGAGATGCTGACGCATCGGGTGGCGTACAACCCATATCTGCACATCAGCAAGAACTTCATCGCGTTGGTTAACGCTCTGCTCGCGCCCAATCCCGAAGAACCGTATTCGAAGACGCGGGTCGGCGATGACGAGATCAAACTGGGCAAGACCACGGTGACCGACGCGGCCATCGCCGCCATGCGGGCGAAGATCACCGGCTTCTACCCGCAGTTCGACCCGGCCCGTCAGCAACTGGTGTTGTTCAATGCCAATGCCAGCGACCTGCTGCCACTCCGGCGTTGGCCGCAACCGCACTACATCGAATTGGCACGACGCGTGCTTGACCGTCATCCGCATGTGGTCATTGCGTTGACCGGTGCGCCGTCGGAGCGTGACGGGCTGCAGGGGATTCCCGATGCGTTGCAGAACCCGCGCTGCATCAACATGGCCGGTGCCACCACCTTTGCCGAGTTGCCGGCGCTCTATGCGTTGGCTTCGTTCATGTTGACCAACGACTCGGGGCCCGGCCACTTCGCGGCCGTGACCGACATGCCCACGTATGTGTTCTTCGGGCCCGAGACCCCGGCTCTGTACGGGTCGCTGGGCAAGACCACGCCGATCTACGCCGGCCTCGCCTGTTCGCCCTGCGTGAGTGCGGCCAACCACCGCAAGACCGTTTGTAAAGACAATGTATGCTTGCAGGTGATCACGCCCGACCAGGTCTACGAGATTTTGCGGCCGGCGTTGGCGGTTGGGGTCTGTCCCTAGGGTCCGTCCCCTATCCACAGATAGTTATCAGAATACTGTATAATGTGAACGTGTTTTCGCGGGTGTTGGCGGTGCAGGGGTTGGTAGTCAGCCCGCGTGAGACCGCGTGGGTCTGTCCCCATTTTTGCATTTTTGAGGAGGTCGTCTATGACAGCTCCGGTTCGCAGGTTGTGCATCGTGTTGGTGGCTGCCGTGGTGCTGATGAGTGGCAGCGGTGCGGTGTTCGCTGCGCTCGAAGAGGTGCCCGATTACGAGCATCTCGGGTTTTCGACGGCAAACGTGAAGGCGTTCGTTCGGGTCGTGACGACCGAGCGGGCCGACTACTGCAAGGAATTGCAGGCGAAGTATCCCGACAAACCTGAGAAGGTCAAGGCGAACGCCGAGTTGGTCGCCTACGACAAGATCATCGCCGATGCCCAGAAGATTCTCGCCGGAGTGCAGACGACCGGCGAAACGCCGGTGCTGGCGCGGGCGTTCGATCAGGTGCAGCGGCTGCATTACGGCATCCTGGCCAGTCTCGGCCGCGGCGCCGACGAACCGCGGCTCCAGCGCAAGTGGCGCCTGGCGGTGAATATGGTCGGTGGCCGGCTGATGCTGGCGGTTCCGAACGTAATCAATCCAAATTATCCGATCGGTCGCCGAAAAGCGCAGGAGGAGTCCGACCGCCTCTACACCGCCGACGGCAAAGGCCCGCTCACGGTCGAGCAATTGGCGAAACTGTCGGCCCATGAAGTCTCGCGATTGCAGCCGATTGCCGATCACACTGCGATCAAGCCGGTCGCTCCGGGCGATCACTTCGGCGCGTTTCTCGATGAACAGCTCGCATTGATCAGGGCCCAGAGCCCCGCACTGGCGAAGTTCGATTTCGGTCACGCACGGCGCGTCGTCTTCTTCGACAGCATGAACGCAGCCGCCACGTCGCCGAAGATCATGGTGAAAGACCGCTTCGGCATGAAATGGATGCTCAAGTGGGGCGACGAGGTGCACACCGACAACGCCGTATCGCGCCTGTACATCGACCTGGGCGCGACCTTTACCGACATCAAGTTCTACGCCGGTCCCGGCGAAACCACCCTGGTTCTCGCCGCGCCGGGCGACAAGAGTCCCGAGGCGGTCAAGACCTGGGCTCAGTTGTCGAAAATGCTGCTCGAGTCCTCGTTTGCTTTCCATGCCGATCGGTATCTGGTCCCGTCACCAGTCTTGAAAGACAAGCAAGGCAATATCCTCGGCACCGGCCAGATCGATGCGGCGATGGCCGAAACCAACGGTCTCGACCCCAAGTTTGTGGGTGCATACTTTGTAAAGTTCAAAGAGAACCTGATGTCGTTCTTCAATCCGGCGATCAAGCGCCTGGGCGGCACCTCGCTGTCGAATCTCGGCGCCGAAAACGATCGCGTGGCGCGCGGTTCGTTGGTCTTCAATTGCTGGATCAAGAACAAAGACATGAAAGACGAGAACAGTCGCGTCGGCCTGGTGTTCAATCCAGAGACCGGCGAGTTCGATCGCAAGGTTGAATACCAGTGCGATCTCGGCTGCACTCTTGGAGCAACCAAGCCATCCGGCGAATTGAATTCGTATGAGAAGGAAATGGTGATGCTGTTTCCGCAGAGCATCAATTTCATCATGCGCCCGCTCTATATTCCGAAGGCCTGGAAGAAGTGCACCTGGTCCGATGCGCGGTGGATGGCGATGCGCATTGCCGGTTTGAGCCGTGCCGACATCGAACGCGATCTGTCGGAGTCGGGTTGGCCGCCGTTCGCTCAGAAGGTCGCGGTCGAGCGTCTGCTCAACCGTCGCAACGAACTGGTCAAGCATTTCAAACTCGAGGCCGACGGCTTCAAGATGATTCCTTGCGACCCGGATTTCGACCTCGTCGTGAAAACGAAGAAGGGTGACGATTTCGTCGTCAAGAACGGGGCGATCAACAAGAACTCGCCGACGGTGCAGGCGACCGAAGCCGCGTACCATCCCGAGGGACTGGCCGAGATCATCTCGCGCAAGAACGACTGAGCGCTTTTCGAGCGCACCAAACGCAAGCGCCCCCGGAGCAATCCGGGGGTGTTTGTGCTTCTGGTCGCGTGCGGGCCGCGGCAGGCAACGAGACCACAGCGACGTTTTCGCTCCATCTGCACGCGAACAGTGGTAGAATTATGCCGGTCAATCCGGTGTGGTGTGGCCTCGCCCCGCGCATGGGCGGCAAGCCCAGAAGACGCGCGGTGAGGCGAGTTTGCGAGAAGGAGAGTCACGATCCATGAAACGACTGACCTGGCTGGGTGTTCTCGTTGGCGCATCGGTGTTGCTCGGTGCACCGCTCGAAGCGCAGCGCGCGGGCGGGGCCTGGCGCGAGAAGGCGGCCGAGCGCAAGGCGGCGATGCAGGAGCAGGCTGCCGCTCGCAAGGCGGCGATGCAAGAGCAGGCGGCGGCCCGCAAGGCCGCGTGGCAGGAAAAAATGGCCGAGCGCAAAGCCAATCAGGGCCAGACCGATGGCGACGCTGGAGATGCCGCAGCGGCGCGCAAGGCGGCATGGCAAGAGAAACTCGCCCAGTGGAAAGAAAAATGGGGCGCCGATCAGGCGGGCAAGATGCAGTCGTTTCGCGAGAAGTTTGCGGCGATGCAGCAGCAGAACCCGGCCTTCCAGTCGTTGAGAGAGCGGCTGCAAGAACTGAAAGCGGCCAAAGGCAGCGGCGATGCCGGCGCGTGGCAGGCGAAGGTGGCTGAGTTCAAGAAGCACTGGCAGGGCCTCGACCCGCAGGCGCGCGCGCAAATGCAACAGAACATGCCGGAAATGGCCGGGAAGCTCGATCAACTGGCCAATGATCCGAAGGCGTGGTCGACCAAGGGGAATTGGACCGGTCCGAAAGGCGGCCAGCATCAATACGACGGCACCGTCACCCATCAGGGCAACATAACGACCCAGGACGGCACCTGGAAGGGCCC
>CAZADH010000030.1:24785-32566 GCA_964483805.1 uncultured bacterium | reverse complement strand
GATGGCCAGCGAAGATGCCCCGACCCGGGCCCGTTTGCGCGAGCTGTTCGCGCGGCGCGGCGAGATCGCCACCCGCGTCGCCAAGGGCAAGGCCGAAGACGAGGCGGCGGCGCGGTTCCGCGATTACTTCGCCTGGCAGGAACCGGTCGCGGCTGCTCCGGGCCACCGTCTTCTCGCCATGTTTCGCGGCGAAGCGTTGGGTGTCTTGAGTCTGTCGATTCGCCCGGTCGCCGAAGATGCGCTCACTCTTCTGACCCAACGCTTCGTGCGCGCTCGCAATGCGGCGGCCGACCAGGTGGCCCTCGCCGTCGCCGACGGTTACGAGCGCTTGCTCGCGCCGTCACTCGAAAATGAGATGCGTGCCGAGTTGAAGAAACGCGCCGACGCCGAGGCGATCAAGGTCTTTGCCGACAATCTGCGCGAGCTGTTGTTGGCGCCTCCGTTGGGGCCGAAGCGGATTCTCGCGCTCGATCCGGGTTTTCGCACCGGTGCCAAACTCGTCTGTCTCGATGAGCAGGGCAAGCTGTTGCACAACGAGACGATCTTCCCGACCCAGGGTCCCAAGCAGGCGGAAGCGGCGGCCGCCACCATCCGTGCGCTCGTGACCCGCTTTGCCATCGCCGCCATCGCCATCGGCAACGGCACGGGCGGGCGGGAAACCGAAGCGTTCGTGCGCGCCCTCGGGTTACCAGGTAATATTACCGTGGTGATGGTCAACGAGAGCGGCGCGTCGGTGTATTCGGCGTCCGAGGTCGCGCGCACCGAGTTCCCCGATCACGATGTGACGGTGCGCGGTGCGGTGTCGATCGGGCGACGACTTCTCGATCCGCTTGCCGAACTGGTCAAAATCGATCCCAAGGCCATCGGCGTCGGCCAATACCAGCACGACGTCGACCAGACCGCCCTGAAGCAGTCGCTCGATGACGTGGTCGTCAGTTGCGTCAACGCCGTGGGCGTCGACGTCAACACGGCGAGCGCCGAACTGCTCACCCACGTGTCGGGGCTCGGGGCGACCCTGGCCCGCAACGTTGTGTCCTGGCGCAACGAGAATGGCGCATTTCGCTCGCGCAAACAACTGAAGAAAGTGCCGCGACTGGGGCCCAAGGCGTTTGAGCAGGCGGCCGGGTTCCTGCGCGTGCGCGACGGCGAACACCCGCTCGACGCGAGCGCCGTGCACCCCGAGAGCTACGGCATCGTCGAGCGCATGGCCAAAGACCTGAACGTGGCGCTGGCCGATCTGTTGCGCGATGAATCGTTGCGCCGGCAAATCAAGCTCAGTGCCTACGCCGACGACAAGGTCGGCCTGCCGACGCTGACCGATATCATGGCCGAGTTGGGCAAACCCGGGCGCGACCCGCGCGCGGCGTTTTCGGTATTCAGTTTTGCTGACGGAGTAAATACAATCGATGACTTGCAGGTCGGCATGGTGCTGCCCGGCATTGTCACCAACGTCACCAAGTTCGGGGCTTTTGTCGACGTCGGGGTCCACCAGGATGGCCTGGTGCACGTCAGCCAACTGGCCGATCGCTTCGTTCGCGATCCGGCCGAGGTGGTCAAGGTACGCCAGGCGGTGACTGTCACGGTGCTCGAGGTCGATAAACCCCGAAAACGCATCGGCCTGTCGATGCGGTCTCGGCCGCGGTAGGGGTCGTTTGCGAACGACCCCTACACGCGGACGGACCCTCGCAGGTGCGATGACCCCGACACGTGACCGCGGCTTGTCTCAAATAGAGTGATGATGCGCCCCCTTGCGGGGGGGCGCCACAAATTCATACACTTACGCAATGCCGGGGTACCCCCGGCAGGGTTGTTGTCGACGAGTGACGACGACACGCATGTATGAAGACGTCAAGCGCCCTGCAGGGGCGCAGGAGCAAACAGTATGAACAGAACTCATCGGCCGGTGGTCATCACCGCACTCGTGCTGGCGCTGACCATCGGATTCGGAGTCGGCTTCGCGGCCGACACGAGACAACTGTACGATCAGTATGTCGCGGCGTACCAGGCGTATTCGCACGCAGTCGCCCGGCAAGCGCCGGCGGCCGAGGTCGAGCGGCTTCTGCAGGCTTATCGGGACGCCAATCTGGCGTACGCGGCAGCAGCCGGACGGGGACCAACAGCGGGCGAGGGGGCCACGGCGCCGGTCGTCGATTCGGGCAGTGGGGCGTCCGTCGCGCCGACGGTAACGGCAGCAGCAGATGCGCAGTCCTCGTCGGTCACGCCGCAGGCGCCGCTGCTCGACCTCGGTTCCACCGCCTCGATGCCGGCCGAGTTGCGTGAAATTCTCGACGGGTTGGCGAACACGGCCGATCGAGCCAGGGGCGCCGACTGGACCGCCCGCTTGCAAGCATACGTCGCCGCTCAGTCGAATTCACCGTTCATCAACCGCGCGAAGTATGAACTGGCGCGCGCTCTCGACTGGTTCAAGGGCGACAAAAAAGGTGCCGAGTCGATTCTGACTTCACTGTCGACGAGCACGAGCACTGGCCCGGTGGGTGCGGCCGCAAATCAATACGTGCGCTATCTGAAGGCGATCGATCAGCACTACGTTTGGAAGAAGACGCTCAATACCGTCAATGCTGACATGAATGCCCGCTATCAGAAGTACCGGGATGTTTCATGGCTTGCATTTCCGATCAAGGGCTATCGATACCTGAGCTATCTGCACGGTCTGTCGGCTTTCAAGAAGGCCCAGAAGGGATACGAGAAGTTCCAATTGGAGTACGAGGCGGCTGCTGCGCCATTCGTGCCGCCGCCCGAGATCGCCTTCGGCCAGATCAACAAGAGCGAAGATCGGGCCGACGACACGGCACAGATTCGGTTGTTGAATGCGAATACCGATGCGTGGTACGCGCGCTGGTCGATCATTGCCGGCGCTCGCAAATCGATCGATATCCAGTATTTCATCATCTACAAAGACGTCTTTGGCATGTCGCTGCTCGGGTTGTTGCAGCAGAAGGCTCGGGAGGGCGTGAAGATCCGGCTCATGATGGACGACCGCGCCTCGATGACCCTGACCTACCCGTTGCTCGGCAAAGACTTCCTCGAAGAGTTGGCGGCCTGGCCCAACCTGAAGATTCGCGTCTACAACCCGCTGCCCAAGAACCTGGTCACGCTCTACCTCGATGTGCGCAACATCATGTCGAGCAACCACGACAAGATCGTCGTCGTCGACGACGAGTATTCGATTGTCGGGGGACGCAACATCGCCAACGAGTACTTGTGTGACCCGCAGGACGACCCGGCGGCGTGGCGGGATTGCGATGTGCTCGTGCGCAGCAAGCTCGTGGCCGAGCAGATGACCCGGGCCTTTGACGACGAGTTCAATCGCTTGCGCGCCGTGCCGGTGAAACGAGACCTGGTCAATGTGCGCCCGAAAGCGCCGTATCTCGACGCCGTGTGCCGGGCGATGGACGCCCACCTGCGTGGTCGCGGCCCGTGGTTGCCCGCCGACAAGTCGATTGCGAAAGACATCAAGAAACTCACCGACGAGTTGGCCACCTATCGGCATGAGACCGGCCTGACACAGTGGCGGATCGACGACAACACCCACGAATGCCCGGTGAAGTTGATCGACAAGAACTCCATCGCCGGCGCGAAAGACGACATCACCGACGAGCTGATGCGCATGATCGACGGGAGCCGCTGCGAGATCGTCATGCAGAACCCGTATGTGACCTTGACGCCGCGGGCGGAAGCCGCGCTGAAGCGGGCGGCGCAGCGTGGCGTGAAGATCTTCTTCCACACCAACAGCGGGCAGACCACCGACAGCTTTCCGACCGAGGCGATCTTCCGCACCGACTATCTGACGTATTTACGCGATATTCCAACGTGTCGGATTTTTGCATATATCGGCAAGCGGCAGTTGCATGCCAAGACCTTCGTTTTCGATCGCAAGGTCGCCGTGGTGGGTACCTACAACATGGACTTCCTCAGCGAGGCCGTGAACTCCGAACTCGTGGCCGCCATCAACTCGCCGTCCTTTGCCGAGGAACTGCGTGCCGGCATCTTCGCAGACATCGACGGTTCGTCGGTCGAGTATCGGTTGCCCTCGGGCAACGATCCCGGATTCGGGCCCAAGGACATCCCGACCAAGAACAAATGGCTGGTCGAGATCCTCAGAACCATGCGGTGGCTCAAACCCTTGATCTGACGCGGGTATCATGACCGACATCGATCCTGTCGCCGTATTCTCTTGTATTGCTGCCGAACAGGCAGCCGCCGAGGCGGCCCGCCTTGGCCCTCATGCCTGCGCCAGTGCTGCGGCCGTGCGTCGTGCGGCGGACGATCGCGCGCGCGTCGCGCCAACGGTGGGAGCAGGCGGAGTGTCCGCTCGATCCGAGGCCGCCGCCGTGACCGAGAACGATCCGCATGCGTTTCGGCGCCTTGGGGTCAGCGCCGGCCTGCGCCCGGCCTTCTCCCACGATTGCGACCGGATCCTGCATTCGCGCGCCTACACGCGCTATATCGACAAGACCCAGGTGTTCTCGATGTTCGAGAACGACAACGTGACGCACCGCGTATTGCATGTGCAGTTCGTTGCCCGCGTCGCCCGTTCGATTGCGCGGGCGCTGCGCCTGAACGAAGACCTCGCCGAGGCCATTTCGCTCGGCCACGATCTGGGCCACGCGCCGTTCGGCCACGAGGGCGAGAGTTATCTGCACGCGCTGGCGGCCGAAAATGGCCTGGGCACCTTCCGCCACGCGGCCCAAAGCGTGCGCACCCTGACGACGCTCGAAGCGGGCGGGCAGGGTCTGAACCTCTCGTTGCAGACGCTCGACGGCATTCTGGCGCACAACGGGGAGTTGCTGACCCAGGAATACCGCCCGCGTTATGCCAAAACCTGGCGCGATCTCGATACCGATCTGCACCGGTGCTTCACCGAGCCCGATCACGGTCGCACGCTGGTGCCGATGACCCTCGAGGGCTGTGTGATGCGCATCAGCGACGTGATTGCGTACATCGGCCGCGATGTCGAAGATGCCATTCAGTTGGGTGTGATCGCCCGCGATGACCTGCCGGTTGACGTCGTCGCGGTGCTGGGTCGCACCAACGAAGAGATCATCGATACCCTGGTTTCCGACCTGGTGCTGCGCAGTCGCGAGCGCGACCATCTCGTCTTTGGTCCGCGGGTGTTCGCCGCGCTGCGGCAGTTAATGCAGTTCAACTACGAACGCATCTACCTCGATGCGCGGGTGCGCCGCGAGAGCACCAAGATCGAGCGCATGTTTCGCATGCTTTTTGCCGCCTTCGTCGACGACCTCGCCCGCGGCGATGAGGCTTCACCGGTCGCCCGTTTTCGCGCCGACCTCACGGCGTCGTATCGCGAAACCACGGCGCCGGGGCGGGTGGTCATCGATTTCATCGCCGGCATGACCGACGACTACTTCAATCACATGTTCCGGCAGCGCTTCGTTCCGCAGCACTTCGGGTACCACGTCGACGACCGCATCGTCGACCGCTGAATCGACCGGGGCGGTTACGATTCCAAGGTTTCGTCGGGACTCTCGGGCCGTGGTGCGGCCGGTGCCTTGTTGGGATCGGGCACGCCGCGCCGGCCGATGCCGACGCGCGTGGTGGTGCGCAAACCCGAAACCCGCCAGTGGAAAGCTGTTCCGGGTGGCAGGAACGCAATCAGTTGCCCGAGCACCTCGGGCGCGTTGGCCAGAACGGTGGCGGAGTCGGTGCCGAGCGACTCGACGTAGTTGGCCGTCTGATCGCCGATCCGGATCGACAGGCGGGCTTCCCAGTTGGCGCCGTTCCAACGGCAACCCAACGTGGCATTGGCAAAGTCGAGGTGTGACAACACATCGCATCCGGCCGGGCGCCCGGGGGCATCGCGAATCTCGAGCAGATGCACCGGTTTGCGGGTGGCGTGATCGAGGCGCAGATACGGCAAACCGGTGCGGGTTTTGCCGGCTTTCGCCAACCACTGGCCGGCAGCGATAATCACCAGGAGGAACCAACCGATCGGCCCGAAGAAGAGGAGCACGGCAAACAGCAGGCAGGTGCCCGTGCTCTCTTCTTTCTCAGGCTCCTCGTTCACGATGGTCCAGGGTTCGAGCGCCAACGCGATGTCATCGACCGGCACCGCCGGCGGATCCGTGCTGGCCTCCCGGGCCAGGCGAACGACGATCTGGGTCAGATCTGCGGCCGGTGGTTTGAAGCCACCCTCATGTTCGGGGCGGGTTCCACTGATGCTCAGGCCGGCGCCCGGTTGGGCTCCGCTCGGGATCGGCCAGACCGGCCCCGTGCCGTCGTCATGGTCATCGAGGACCGTGACACATCGGTTGCAGCCGCCGACGGTTTCGCCTTCGTCGCCGGGCAACACCGCGCCGCACCCCGGACAGTGGGTTGCGCACGGATCGTTCATGACGGCCTCGTCTGCCATGACTGTGAGCATGGCACAACGACTCGACGGTGGCAACTCCGATGATCGGCAATCACCGCCGGCCCGGCGCGTCGGCGTGGCAGTGGCGCCGGCCGCGGCTTTGCGGTATCGTGAACACAAGCGGATTGTTCCGCGCCAACCCTTGCGCGAGGTTGCCCACATGAAGACTCTGAAGCTACAAGCGACAGGTGCGGTCCGGTGGCCGGACAGCAGAACGGCGGTCTGGCGCCAACGGCAGGCGATGATCCTGTCGGTGTTGGCGTTGGTGCTGATGTTCGGGGTTCTGATGGTCGACCGGGCCTGGGCGCGTGGCGGCGGCGGTTGTCTGGCCGCCGGCACCCTGGTGGCGACCCCGCGCGGATCGGTGCCCATCGAGAGTCTTGCGCCGGGCGATGCCGTGGTGGCCGCCGACGGTCGGATCGAGCGCGTCGTCGACGTGATCGGCGTCGTGGCCTCGATGTGCTACGAAGTCGGCCCCGGATTGTTCGCCACCGCTGAACACCCGTTCGCCGTGGCCCCCGGTCACTGGCAGACCGCGGCGGCCCTGGGCCGGCCTGTCATTGGTGAAACCCGCGCCTACAATGTGATTGTCGCCCCGTCGGGCACGTTTGTCGCAGCCGGTCGCGTCACCCACAACAAGGGTTGCTTCCTGCCCGATACGCGTGTCGAGCTGGCCGACGGGACCTCACGGGCCATCTCGACCCTGAAGGTCGGCGATCGCGTCCGCGCCTGGTCGCAGCAACGCGGCCCCCTCGTCGGCACGGTCATGGCAACCCATGAATATCGTGTTGACGAATACTTTGTATTGACAACAACCGCTGGTGTCGTTCGCGTCACCCGCGACCACCTCTTCGCCATGCCCGGGGGCGAGTTCCGCTCGGCATGGGCGATCAAACCAGGCGAGACCCTGTTGATGGCGGGGGCGGCCGGCCTGCAGCCGGCGCGCGTGGTGACCATGACGACGGTGCGGCAGCCCGTAAGTGTGTATAATGTATTGACAGATTGGCCGCAGAGTTATCTGGCCGAGTCGCACCTCGTTCACAACAAGGGGTGTTTCTTGCCCGACACCAAGGTGCTGTGTGCCGACGGCCGCGAAATACCCATCGACACGGTGAAAGCGGGCGACGCCTTGCGCGCCTTCACGCCGACCGGTGAGCTGGTGGTGGCCACCGTGCAACGCACCTTCGCCCTCGAGGCCGAGGCCTGGTTCGAGATCGCCACCGAGGGCGGCGTCATGGTCAAGGCGACCGCCGAACACCCGTTCTACGTCGGGTCGGGCTCGTTTCGCATCGTCGAACAACTGAAAACCGGCGATACGGTCTTCACCTGCCGCGACGCCTTGCAGGCCGATCGTGTGCGGTCCATCCGCAAGATCGACCAGAAGGTGCGG
>CAZADH010000030.1:7882-24775 GCA_964483805.1 uncultured bacterium | reverse complement strand
TCAACCTCGAGACCGACCAGCCGCACACCTTCGTGGCCAACGGTCTGGCGGTGCACAACAAGGGCGGCTTTGGGGGCGGCGGGTTTCGCAGCAGTGGGCGTGGCGGCCGCGGCGGCCGCGGCGGCGATGCCGGCGATCTGGTGTTTTTGCTCGTGTTCGGCGGCATTTTTGTGGCGGCCAAGGCGGTCGAAGCGCTGCAGGGCGGCGGAGGCGGCAGCGGGAGTTCGGGTGGCGACGACGAACTCGATGTCATCATCCCCAAAGGGGCCGTCGAGAAACGGGCCAAAGACACCTGTGCGTTGTTGGCTCGGGTCTCGGTTAACGACAGCGCCTGCGCGCAGAAACACCTCGAAACCCTGACCGAGCGCGCGTTTCTGACATTGCAGCGGGTGTGGGAGAAACGTGAATACACCGAGATGGCGCCGCTGGTCACCGCCGGCATCCGCTCGGCGCACGAGACGCAGATCCGTGGCATGCTGCGCCAAAACGAGATCAACGTCATGGAGAATGTCACCGTCGAGATGGTGCGCATCGTCCACATCTTCTTCCCCAAAGATGTAAAAAATTACGAGTTCACCGCGTTGATCCAGGCCAAGGCCCGCGATTACACGATCGACGGTCGCACCCGCAAATTCAAACGGGGCGATTCCTTCCCGCAGCGATTCCAGGAGTTCTGGACCTTCCGGCGCAGCGACGGCGACGACTGGTTGCTCTGTCGCATTGCACAAACCCGCGAATCACGGGCGTTGCAGCAGACCAACGTGGCGATTGCCGCCTCGGGTTCAGGGGGGATGATGCCGACCGGTGCCGACGAGCAGACCGATACCGTTGCGGCCGGCGGCACCGCGCTGCCGTCCGACGGCAAGATCATCCGGATGATGCGCGCGTTCGCGCTCAGCGATCCGCGCTGGGATGTCTCGGCCCTGCAGGAACGGGTCACCGCCGCCGCCATCGCGTTTCACGCCGCGCTCGAAACCAAAGAACTGGGCGACCTGAGTGCCCTGGCCACCGACGATTTCAAGCGGTTCCTCGCCGACGACTGGGCCGATCGCGAATCGCGCGGCGAACGCGTCGAGTTCCGCAATCTGTGCGTGCGCGATGTCGAGTTCGTCATGGCCCGCAAGTGGTCGGGCCGCAATCCCGACGAGTTCCTCGCGCGGGTCAGCGTGCATGCCGAACGTTCGTTGTACCGGGGTGACAGCACTGCGGTTGCCGACCAGGAGATCCGCCGCTTCCCCCTGATGCTGCGGTTCCGCCGCGAGGGCGAGAGCTTCCTGTTGGCCGAACTGGTGCCACCGGGCGAAGGAGCGCCGCCGGCCCACCATGACGCGTGAACGCCCTGCGCCTGTCTCGCCCTGAATACCGCCGCTGCCCCTGAGGTCCGGTTGGGCTGCGCCACCGGCCTTCGTGTTGCCCGTCATGTGGGTTCCCGTTGTGCGGCTTGCACCCATTGAAAAACCCCGGGGATTGGTCCCCGGGGTTTCTGCAATACAACGTATTTCGGCGTTTACTGCCCGACCTTGATCGCCTGTCCGTCGAACGGATTGCCTGCGGCCGTGGTGCCGTCGCCCTCGGTCTGGGCCGGTGTTGTTTCGCCCAGGGCATCTTCGAGGGCCTTTTCCTGCTTGGCCTTGTGATCGGAGATCGAGTCGATTGCCTTCAAACCGGCCTTGGTGGCCAGGTAACCGACGGTTGCCACCACCGCGGCCACGGGAATCGCGACCGGGGCCGACAACACGCCGCCAACCACGAGTGCGGCAGCACCGAGAGCGGTGACCGCGCCAACGATCAATACGCCCTTTTTGCCTTCACTGGCCGACAGGGGCTTGGCGTCTTTCTTGGGTTCGGTGGCCCATACGGGTTGCACCAGGAAAGCCAGCACGAACAGGGATAAAACCAGGCCGGCGAAGCGTCGGTTTTTCAATTGGCGCATCATGGCGTCGTCTCCTGAACGAAAATTCGGTGTGTACCCCACACCACCGTTCATTGAGATTATACCGAAAACCCGTCGCCCCCCGAAAGTGAACCGGAGACCCTTATTGTTGCCACTATTTCAGTCAAGCGGCAGGGCTGCGTCGGCGTCGCCATCGAGTGGGAGTGGTGTGACGATTGGCGCCTGTGTTTCTTCGGGGTGTCCGAGACAGACATCAGGGCTGGAGCCGGTGCGGACTTCAGTCTCATCAACCGCACCTTCTGAGGCCGACGGCAGGGCTGCAACCGGTTCGGCCGCCTCGACGGCCGGGGCCGGGATCGCTTCTGGTGGCACTTCACGATTGGCCGGCGCCGGTGTCGGTGCGATTGCAGGTCCGGGTGTCGCCTGGGGGTCGCGCGGTTCGTCCGACGGCAGGGCAATGCGCGGAATCGGGGCCGCTGCCTGGTCGTCTGGCGTGAACACCGGCCGGACGACGAGGAAGTTCGGTCGTTTGTGAATCTCGGCGTCGTAATGTTCCTTGATACTCTGCCAGCTCTGGAAGGTCAGCAGATCCTGCAACAGCCCCAGGACCCGGCGGTGGTCGTACAGGTTGAACACCGGAAACTCGATGGTAGCCAGGTCGATAATGGCGCCACACTCGCGGATCCTGCGCGTCCAGCTCTCGCGGAAATGGGCCTCGGAATCGCAGCAGTTCAACAGCACTATTTTGTATTGCTTCGGAAACTCGGTGGCCTCGAGGTCCTCGGCCGTCGCTCGTGAATACCGGTACGGCACCGTATGACGGTCTTCGATCATCTCGCCGTTGCCACTGCGAAAGATGTCGTCGCGCTCGGCGAACGCCATGCCACCGCCGTACCGCGCGTGCCCCGAGTAGATCACCACGTCGATGGTTGGGTCCTCGAGGGCGGCGCGAAAGGCCTCTTTGGGCCGGTCCGATACCTGGGTGAGCAGCCCGATCTCGATGCGAGCGCGGTGTCCGCCAAAATAGATGTTCTTGCCGTGCAGAGCGCGGAACGCGGGAAATACGGCCTCGATGACCTCGCGGGGGTGATCCCAGCCCCAGAACACGGCGATGCGAAACCGACCGTCGCCAAGCATGGCTTCATACCACGGCCGGCCGGCGATCTTGCGCGAGAAGTGGTGTCGGGCGGGCTCCTTGCGGGCCGCCGCCGTTGTGGCCGGGTCTTTGTGCGCGACCGTGGTCGTTGTCTTCTTTTTCGGTTTCTTCTTTGCGGTGGTCGGTTTCTTGGCTGCGCCCATCAGCAGCGTCAGCACGCCCACGGCCACCAGCACGAGCAAACCGCGCTGAAGCCATCCGCGCCAGGGGTAGCGAAACAGTACAGACATACTTCTTGCATCGGCCGGAATCGATGGTTGATCCAGGGTGTTGTTGCGCAGAACTCAGCAAACGACCGCGACGACAATGACAAACGCCCGGCCGTTGGCCGGGCGCACGGTTCGGAAGTGGGACGTCAGCCGGTGCGGCTCAGGCGGTCGCCTGGTCTTTGTCGGCGGTGGCCGCCGGGGTCTCGGTGTCGTCGCCCTTTTTGGCTTCGGCATCGACGTTGAACCCGGTCGTGACCAGACGGAGTTCCTCGGTCACCGAATACAACTCTTTGGCGAGGCGCTCCAGTTCGACCGGGTCGAGCTTTTTCTGCTTGAGCTGGTCTGAAATCCGGTTGCTCATGCCGACGAGGCGACCGATGATTTCACGGTCTTTGTGCACCATCTTGCGCAGGGCCTCGGTCATGCTGTTGAACGCTTCCGACAACTCGGCCAGTTCGTCGCCGCGGCGCAGACGCACCGCGTGGGTCAGGTCACCTGAGGCGATGATCTTCGCACTCCGTTCGAGTCGGTAGACGGGGCCGGCGATCTTGTGTGAGACGAATACCGACAAGACCGAGATGATCAGGATCATCAAGACGATCCATTTGATGAGGGAGGCATTCACTTCATCGAAGATATCGGCCAGTTTGTCGACCGTCAGATCGGGCGTCGAGCTGATGCGGTTCCACGAGGTGAAATAGATGACCCAGCCGACGAGGACGGCGACCGTCATCATCGTTGCGACGATGATTCCCATGTAGCGCAACTGAAAGCCCGTCTTGATCAGATAAGTATGTCGACGGTGTTTGCTGGCCATCGC
Source organism: uncultured bacterium (assembly GCA_964483805.1). Classification (GTDB taxonomy): domain Bacteria; phylum Muiribacteriota; class Ozemobacteria; order Ozemobacterales; family Ozemobacteraceae; genus CAZADH01. Next base: position 20,696 of record CAZADH010000030.1, on the reverse strand, counting down.
TCGCCTCCTGAAGATTGCCGCCTCGCCCGGAGCGAGGCGTGCATCAGCGTTGTTCGGATCCGGTTTTGGTCGCACCCGACGCGGGTTTGTCGGTCGCGGTGGGTACGGTCAATTGGGAGTGGACGTCACACAGGATCTTGCCGTTGGCCCCAAAGGTGTACTTGCCGCCCTTCGGGCAATACTGCACCTTCATGATGAACCCGGCCTCTTTCAAGGTGTCCTGGTCGACGGTCTTGCCCGGGCGGGCCATCGTGCGGGTGTTCTGCTGGTCGTAAGCGCCTGCCGCCGTTTCGAGGTTGCGCCGCAGTTGCAGGCACGACATGTTATAGACATTCTCGCGCATCTTGAAAAAACCGGGCACGAGGATGACGCAGACGAACAGCAACAGCGTGACCATGATGGCAGCCGCCGTCATGTTCACCTGGCCACGGCGATGGGACGGGCTTGGGTGATTTCGTGGAAATGCTTTGTTCATGCGTGTTTGCACTCTAGCACAGCCTGTTTTCGGGTGTCAATGCGCGCCTGCCCCGGCAAGGCCGGTGGACAGGTGCCTACGATTACTATCGGCAGGGGTCTCCCGTATTGTTTGGGCAGTGGCCTCATGGTTTGCCCGTCACCCGGTCGCGGGCAATCTGCAGCGCGTTCGCAAACGCGGCCGGGGCGTCGATCTCCCAGAGCATGGGCCGCTTCTCGATGGGGTGGTCGAACCCCAGTTTTCGGCAATGCAGACAGAACCCTTCGACACCAGGCCAGGCAGGCCCGCCGTAGAGACGGTCGCCGATCAGTGGATGGGTGAGCCAGGCGAGGTGAACCCTGATCTGGTGGGTTCGCCCAGTGATCGCCTTGACCGCGACCAGCGACGAATCGGCAAACACTTCGAGTCGGGTGAACCGGCTGACGCCCATGCGGCCCCGCTCGGGCCGGGTGACCATCATCTTTTGCCGGTGCTCGCGGTCGCGGGCCAGCGCGGCTTCGATCCGGCCGCGTTCTGGCGGTTGGCCGCGCACGAGGGCGATATACTCTTTCTCGACCCGCCGTTGGGCGAACGCTTTCACCAACGCATGGTAGGCGACATCAGTGCGAGCCAGCACCATCAAACCGCTGGTGCCCTTGTCGAGCCGGTGGACGACACCGGGCCGCAGGGGCGCGCCCACCGAGGCCAGGCTGAACGCCGATTGGACCTCGGCAACCACCGATCGGGTCTCGCGCGCCGCGCCCGGGTGCGTGACCACGCCGGCCGGTTTGTTGATCACCACGAGGTGGTCATCGTGAAAGACGATGGGGAAACTCAGCGGGACGGTCGCCAGAGTGGTCGGGGCGGCCTCCGGCTCGGGGATCTCGATGGCGATCCGGTCGCCCTGTTTGACCCGGTGCCCCGGCTTGACCACCCGTCCATCGAGGCGGATATGGCCTTCCGCAATCAGTGCCTGCAACCTCGCCCGCGAGCAGTCGGGATAAGCGCGCGCCACGAGAACGTCGATGCGGATGCCGGCGTCGGCCGGTGCGACCATCAGGGTGTCCTGCGTTTTCATGTCGCGATTATATCACCCTTTCGTTGGGCCTGCGCCCGCGTGATCCCCAACCAGAGAAGGCCGGCGCCGAAGACGCCGACCGCGATGGCCTGCGAGATCGACAACTGCCACGGGGTGAACAGGCCGCCCCGGTCGTCGGCCCGGAAAAACTCGACGAAGAAACGGAATACGGCGTAAATACATACGTAACCACCCCAGGCCGCACCCCGCCACGGTCGGTGTGCCAGTGCCCAGGTCAGGACACTGCCAAGAACCGCGGTAAACAGAGCCTCGTACAATTGGGTCGGGTGACGGACGATGCCGTCGCCCAGACTGGGGAACACCATGCCCCACGGCCACGAGCAGGCCGCGCCGTAACAGCACCCATGCATCAGGCACCCGAGACGGCCGATCGCTTGACCCCAGGCCACACACGGCGCCGCCAGATCGGCCAGATCGAGCAGGGCGATGCGCCGCCACGCCGTCAACAGGATGACGCCGGCGACCGCGCCGAGCAATCCCCCGTAGAACACGAGGCCGCCGCGTTGGATGGCGAACCACTCGGTCCAGGTCGGGAACTGCGCAGGATACAATACGATGTAAAGCAGGCGCGCGCCGGTCAGCGACCCGACGACCACGCCGAGAGCGGCATCGAGCACGGTTCCCTGGTCGATGCCGACGACCGGGCCCCGACGCCAGGCCAGACCGATGGCCACGACGAACGCCAGGGCCAGGACCACGCCGTAGGTATAGATCGGGAACGGCCAACTAATGAGAAGCGGATGTTGGCACACAATGTATTCCTGTTGCGTCGGCCGTCTGAGTTCGCTGCGTCAGGATGCCGGGGGCAAGGCCGGTTCGCGGGGCGACACCTGGGCGTGCGGGTTGCGGCCCTGTTGCACGAAGATGGCCCCGGCCAGCAACGCCAGAGCGATGCTCAGCATCTGCGAAAAGGTCATGCCCGCCGCCCATACCGCGTTTTCTTCCCGCCAGAACTCCAGGAACCAGCGGACCACCGCATAGGTGCCGATCGACAGCACGAACGGCTGGCCCCACGCACGGCGGCGTGGTCCATACCACTGCATCAGCGCGAAGACCGCGAGAAAACAGACGACTTCATACAGTTGGGTCGGATGGCGCGGCATCGGGCCGGCCTGCGGAAACACCAGGCCCCAAGGCAGCGTCGTCGGCGTGCCGTAGCAGCAGCCGGCGAACAAGCACCCGCAACGGGCGAACGCCATGCCCAGCGGCCACCCCATGCCGACCGCATCCATGGTGCGCCAGAAAGGCATCTTCTTCCAGGCGAGAAAGATGAAGCACCACACCGTCGAGCAGATCCAGGCCCCGTAAAAGGTGAGTCCGCCGCTCTCGATGGCCCAGAACGGTGGCAGCTTTTCGACGAGTGGGGCCATCTCGATGAGAAATGCGACGCGTGCCCCCAGCACGCCGACCACCATCATGACGATCAGCATGTCGAACACGGCATCGGCATCGAGTCCGTCGCGGCGGGCCGCCCGCAGGATCCAGGCGGTGGCCAGACCGTAGCCGAGGGCCCCGAGCAGCCCGTAACTATAGACGTTGAACCACGGGGTGTGCAGGAGGATCGGCATCATCGGTGCGGATGCTCCCCTGCGCGCTGGTGTCGGTCGGTCAGGCCGTGGTGGCCTGAGCCTCGGTCTTCGGCTCCTCTTCGGGACTCAAGAAGAAAATGTCGATGAACAGCAGCGCCACGCCGACGTCGATGGCGATGTCGGCGAAGTTGAAGACCGGGAACGTCATCGTCTTGTAATGGAACTCGATAAAGTCGATGACATACCCGTACGAGATGCGATCATAGAGGTTGCCCATGGCGCCGCCAACGAGGAGCGCCAGCGCCCAGCGCGTCAGCTTCTCTTGCGTGCTCAACTGGAAACTGTAATACGCGATAATGACAACCATTAACAAGGCCATCAGAATCGGCGGCAGTCGCCAATCGGGGAACCAGCCGAAAGCGACACCCGGATTCCTTACATACGCAATATTGAAAAAACCATCAATGACCGGAATCGGGAAGGTGAACAGACCCGAGTTGATCACGGCCTTGCTGGCGCGATCGAGGGCGAAGAACACCAGCGAATACAACAGTACAGACGGCGCCCGCAGGTGGTATCCGAGGTTGCGCACCACATAGAACGGATACACGACGGCCACCATCAAACCCGCAACGATCGAAACCATAAACCACAGGGCGAGGTCTTTCAGTTTTCCCATTGGCGATGCCCCACTCTTATTGACTGTTGCCAGTATAGCAGAAGAGCGCTACGGCAGCAGGCCGGGTCGGCCTGTCCCTGCCCACATCGGTCGAACATTGCGCTTTGTTTACGATGTTTTCCTTCTTTTTCGCAGATGCCCGCGAGGTTGTCTTTTTTCGGCGTTCCTCTCAACTCGAGGGCGTCCGATGTCGATATATCGCCCAGGTATTCATGGCACGCCAGGCGCCCGCCGCCACCGGGGGGCCTTGTGCCCAAGTACATCAATGGAGGCACGATCCGCACCATGTCCAACAGCCGTCATCGCCCGAGAATGCGGGGCCAACATCCTTGGCTGCTGCTTGCAATACTGGCCGCCGGTGCGTTCGTTCTGGTCGGTTGTTCCGACAGCACCGATTCAAGCTCGTCGAGCGTCAATCCGTTGATCGCGTATCCAGTGGTCAACACGAGTGCCGGGACGGTCACCAGCGGTCAGACGTCCGGTGTCGGTGCGATCACCACGCCGATCGTGACGCTGCCCAATCCGACCACGACCACCGGGCACAGCAACGCCCCGATGCTCAGCAACATGCATCCGGGGTGGCAGCAGGCTCAGTGCTTCTCGTGTCATACCGACCAGAGCCGCATTCCCGATCACAACTACTCCGACACCAGCCTGTGCTACCTCTGCCACGGCACCAATGGGGTTCCGGGATTTGGCGACACCACGCCGCCGATCGTTAAGGGCATCGTCGCCAATCCGACCTATTCGCAGGTGCAGATCAATTGGAGCACCGACGAGGACTGCATCAGCCGCATCATCGTGCGCAACAAGGAAGGGGACCGCTTCGAGTTCCCCGTCTCGACGACCTACGTCAAGAGCCACAAGTTCCTGTTTGAAGGCCTGGTCGAAAAGACCGCCTACACCTACGAGATCATCTGCACCGACAAAGCCGGTAATGTGACCAGCACTGCGATGATCGGGGTGTTGTCGTTCACCACCCTGGAGAAACCGGCCGAACCGACCTCCACCACCTCGGGCACGGACGAAGACGACAACTTCTTCTATGAGGTGGTCGCCGAACCGCAAACCTCGGAATGTTGGATCACCCTCAAGTGCCGTGAATCGTGCGCCTACACGATCGAACTGCAGTTGCCGACCGGCCAGGTCCTGCCTTACCTGGGCAACGCGACCAAAGACCAGACCGCGCGCACCCGCCTGACCACCGAGACCGGTCTGCGCCCGAACACGAAATACACCTACAAGATCTCGACCACGAACATTCCGGCGTTGCCGGGTGAACAGAAGGTCACCGGCAAGCTCACCTTCACGACCAAAAACTTCTGAGTTCGTCGGGCTCCAGGCCCCGCCACCGGCTCGAGCCGGTGGCGGGGCCGTTTAACGCCGCTCGGTCAGGTCGAGGTGCGAGTGCGCTGAGGATGCGCAATTGCTTGAATCGACACGGGGTTTCTGGTATAGATTGAAAATGCTTCTCGGGACAGGGTCCCGGAACCCCGCGGAGGTGCCTCGTTGGGCTGGCTTGACCGCATTACCGGCCGAAAAAAGCCGAAGACCCCGCCACAGGAACTCTGGAACCAGTGTCCGCAGTGCCAGGAAGTCCTGTTGGCCAAAGAGCTCGCGAAGCATCTTCACCTGTGTCCGCATTGCGACCATCACCTGCGCATGCCCGTATGGGACCGCATTACGCTGCTGGCCGACGACAACACCTTCGTCGAATTCGATGCAACCATGACCTCGGGCGACCCGCTCGAGTTCGTCGATCAACTGAGTTATCCCGACCGGGTCAAAAAGTCGCTCAAGACCACCGACACCTATGATGCCGTGACCTGCGGCAAAGCCCGCATTGAGGGCATACCGATCCTTCTGGGCGTCATGAACTTCGAGTTCATGGGCGGCAGCATGGGCTCGGTCGTGGGTGAGAAAGTCACCCGGTTGATCGAAACCGCCATCGCGGCGAATGCCCCGGTGGTGGTGGTCTCGGCATCGGGCGGTGCACGTATGCAGGAAGGCATCCTGTCGCTCATGCAGATGGCCAAAACCTCGCAGGCGCTCGCACGCCTCGCCGATGCGCGCCTGCCCTTCATCTCGATCCTGACCGATCCAACCACCGGTGGCGTGACCGCCAGTTTCGCCATGCTCGGCGACATCAATCTCACCGAACCTGGCGCGCTGATCGGGTTTGCGGGCCCACGCGTCATCGAACAGACGATTCGGCAGAAGCTTCCCGATGGGTTTCAACGGGCCGAGTTCTTGCTCAAACACGGCATGATCGACCGGGTCGTGCACCGCCGGGATCTCAAATCCACCGTCGCGCGGCTGCTCAAGCTGCTTCACCGTCGCTGAGGATTCACCTATGCCGATGGTTTTTGAATTCGAACGCCCGATCGTCGAACTCGAGAAGCGCCTTCGCGATCTGAAAGCACTCTCCGAAGACGGCCAGATCGATCTCAGTCGCGAGATCGATGCCATCGCCGAAAAGATCGAGGCGATGAAGCTCGAGATCTACAAAGATCTGCAACCCTGGCAAACGGCTCAGGTTGCCCGTCACGTCGAGCGGCCCAGCACGCTCGATTACGCCCGTTTCTTGTGTGGCGACTCGTTCGTTGAGCTTCACGGTGACCGGCTTTATGCCGATGACTCGTCGATGGTCGGGGGGCCTGCTGAGTTTCGCGGGCACCCGGTGTTCATCATCGGGCACCAAAAGGGGCACGATACCGAAGAAAACCTGGAGCGCAACTTCGGCATGCCGCATCCGGAGGGCTACCGCAAAGCGCTGCGTCACTTTCAAATGGCCGAGAAGTTTCGACTGCCCGTCATCGTTCTCGTCGACACCCCCGGTGCATTTCCCGGCATCGGTGCCGAAGAACGAGGGCAAGGCGAGGCCATCGCGCGCAACCTGCGCGACATCGTGCGCTTGTCGGTGCCCATTCTCGTGACGATCATCGGCGAGGGGGGGTCGGGTGGAGCACTGGCCGTCGGGATCGGTGACCACATCATCATGCTCGAACACGCGATCTATTCGGTCATTTCGCCCGAGGGGTGTGCCGCCATCCTCTGGAAGGATGCCAGCAAAGCGCGTGATGCGGCGCGCCAGTTGCGCATCACCGCCCGCGATCTCCTCGATCTCGGGGTGATCGATGAAATCGTTCCCGAGCCCATCGGGGGCGCCCACACCAATCCCCAGGCGATGGCCGAACGTCTTGGTGACGCTCTCCTGGCCAACCTGGAACGACTCGAACGACTCCCACCCGATGAACTCGTGCGTCGGCGTTACGCCAAGTTCCGGGCGATGGGCCAGGTCAAATCGGGACCGGAGGCCGATCATGGCTAAACAGCGAAAGAACAGTTCCCCCCCCGACGAGACCCCGGTGGCCAAAAAGGTCCCCGTGGCGGTTGCCAAGACCGAGAAGCCGGTACCGGGTGCCGCACCGCGTCGCCGCGGTCGACCACGCAAAGAACAGGGCGAACCCGTGCCCGACACCCGTGAAGAGGTCGACGCGCCCGCCGACGCCGAGAGTGCCGACGACGGCGAACCCCGCGAGGTGGTCGACGCCCGCTCGGCCGCCAGCGAACTTCCCGAACCGTTGCCAACCCGCGAACCAGCGGAAGGCCGGGCCGAGTCGATCTTTGACGACACGGTCAAAATGTATCTACAAGAATTGACGAGGCTCACTCTGGCCACGGGCGAACAAGAAGTCGCTTTCGCCAAGCGGATTCTCGAGGGTGATGAGGGCGCCCGCGAAGCGTTGGTACAGGCCAATCTCCGGCTTGTGGTCTCGATTGCCAAGAAGTACACCAACCGTGGTTTGCTCTTCCTCGACCTCATCCAAGAGGGCAACATCGGGTTGCTGCGCTCGATCGAGAAGTTCGATTACACCATGGGTTACAAGTTCTCGACGTATGCCACCTGGTGGATCCGGCAGGCGATTACCCGCGCGATTGCCGAGCAGTCGCGGGTCATCCGGATTCCGGTGCACATCATGGAGATCGTCAACAAGTTGCGGCGGACCCTGCGTCAGTTCCAACAGGAAAAGTCGCGCGAACCCACGGTTGATGAGTTGGCCGTGATTCTCGAACTGCCCAAAGAACGCATCGAAGAGATCGTGCGTCTGACCCAGGAACCCGTTTCGCTCGAGATGAGTGTCGGCACGAAAGAAGACAGCGCACTCGAGAACTTCATCGAGAACGAAGACGCGGCCAGCCCGGAGGAAGCCGTCGTCGATTCGTTGTTGCGCGAGCAGATCGAACAGATCCTGCGCCACCTGTCCCAGAAAGAACGCCAGGTGCTCATTCTGCGCTTCGGCCTCGACGACGGTGTCCCGCGCTCGCTCGAAGAGATCGGTCGCATTCTATCAGTGACCCGTGAGCGGGTGCGCCAGATCGAAGAGAAAGCGCTCAAGAAGCTGCGGGTGGCGTCGTCGCAGTCCCTCAAAGACTATTATCTGGGCTGATCGGCACGCGCGCCGTTCCCCAGGAAACGACCCCAAGAAGAAACCGGGGATCCGGGCTTCTTGGGGTCGTCTGCGTAACGGTCTGTGGCGTCAGTGCGGCCGTGGCGGCCGGGGTGCGTACTGCCCGTCTTGCGCATCGTTCCAGTGCGGCGTCCTCGGGCTGCGGTCGCTCGGCTTGATGCCCTGGCGCTCGAGCACATCGGGCCACTCATACTTGATGAACACCTTTTCGGCGGGGTAGTTCTCGGCGTCGAACTCGACCGTGCGGGAGGGTGAGTAGGTCGACTCCCCATACCCGGTGCCCGCGCGACTGTCGCGTTCGCGGGCCTTCAGTTCGGCGGCAACCCCGGCGCGACTCGCGGCCGGTCCTGGCGACTTCAGCGCCGCGCGCGGTTGTCGGCCGGCGTCGGTGATCAGGTCGGGTGGCGGTGATGGGGCCCGGCGCTCGCGAAAGGCCGCCAGTGCGATGACGCCGGTATCGGCCATGTCGCCCCACGCCGCGGCATAGGAGTCGCCGGCGTCGGTGAAGTAGAAGCGATTGACGTGGGTGCGCGAACTGCGCCATCCCGTGTAGACCCGCGACTCATAGGCTTGCAGCACATACATGCGCTCGTTGCTGCGCACCAGGTAGCTGCGTTCTCCTGAGATGATGTTGCGGCCGTCGACGGCGACGATGACGGCGATGCGTTCGCCGGTCAGGTTGCGGACGCGAATCTGGTACTCGGCGCCACGCTCCGCTTCGACGTAAAGGCGGCGTTGGCTGTGGTCGCGTTGATACCGATCGAGGGTGGGCCAGGTGGGGAAGGGGCGGCCGCGTTCGTCACAGATCGCCACCTCGATCACCGACCCCGTTGGCGGCCAGGGTTCACGCGCATAGCTGCGCGCCCATGCGCACGATGTAAATACAACACACCAACAAACCAGCAGCAGGAACCATTGCCGGGGGCGACCGTTCATCGTTGCACCTCTCGATAGGGTTGCATGGGGCGCCCGGGTCCGGGCGCCGGGTTCGTCACTTGCCAAACACGTTGAAAGGATCGTCGGCGCCAGAGCCGGGGTCCGCCGCCGAACCGCTCGCATCGGCGGTGCCGGACGCGTTCGCGGCCGGGTCAGCCGTGCCCGAACCGCTGCCGCTGTTGTCGGCGTCGGCCCCGGACGCTACCGTGGTCAGGGCCGGGTCGCCTGAACCGGCCTCGGCCGGGGTTCCCGCTGAACCCGAACCGCCCCCGCCCGTGTCGCCGAACAGGGCAAATACGTCGTTCCCTTGTGGGGCTGCCGGCGTTGCCGGGCGGGAAGCAGTGCCCGAGGCGGTCGCTCCGGGACGGGCGGCTGCCACCAGTGAACGGCCGGCGGGGGCCAGTCCCGGTGAATCGGGGCTGAATGCCCCCGAGGGCAGAACCTGCAACAAGGCCCGCGCCTGCTTCTCGCTCGGATACAGGGCGGCGAAGTCGTCGAGATACTGCATGAACAGGCGGAACAACGGCAGGGTCAGGCGTTCGCGTGCCGCCTGCAGGCCGGCGTTGATCGGTTCCAGCCCGCGGTTGCTGCCCTTGAGGGCCTGGTGCTGCCGCGACAGATCGACCAACTCACCAAAGAAACGCATGATACGCTGGTGCCGGTCGATGAGCAGGAGTTCCGGGCGGACGCGTGCGCCCCGCGGCAAATCGGGAAACACCGGCAGTGGGGCCTGCATCGCGTCGAGCACCGCGCGGTCGTGGGCCAGAATCTGCAACGTCTGGGCCTCGTCGTTCAGCAGCCACAGGCCGAATGCGCCGGTGTCTTCGAAGCTGCCCAGAGGCGGGACGGCCGGGGTCGCTGCCCAGGCACCGGCACCCACGAGGCACAGGACCGCCCAGACGAATGCCCCGCGACAGCCCAGAGCGCGGCGTGACCGTAACCGGCCGGCGGTGCCGGCGGATTGCATAAATACATGGTATGTCATTTGCTGCCTCCCCCGTCGGTGCGGGTCACCTGGAGGGCGCGGGTTTCACGGTACGCCCACAGCGGCCGGACCACCGCGATCTCTTTGTGGCGGAAGTCGAGCGTATAGTCGAGTTGCAGAGTGACGGCTTGCGGGCAACCGTCGCGCAGGTCCATCTCGATCCGGCCATTGGCGACCAGGCGTCGGCGCACCGACTGCGTGGCCGGCAGCGAGGCCTGGCCAGCAATGGCGATGGTGGCGCGTTGCTTGGCCGCTTCGCCCGCTTCGAGGGTCAGGACCCACCGCACCGGAACCCGCTGGTTGCCGATCGGCAACGACCAGGTCTGGCGCTGGCTCGTGCCCACGGCCCAGTCGCCGGTCGGGAAGGTCCAGAACAGGGGGACCGGCCGCCCCGGATCGTGGTCGGGGGCCAGCGCCGATTCGCCGTTGGCCCGCAGATACCGCCGCATTGCCGATTCGCCGGCGCGGACGTCGAGAACCATGATGCGGTCACGATTGGCGAGAACGCGAATCTCGACCGCCATGGTGGCGACGTTGGTGTCGCTCTGTCGTCCGCCGAAATTGCCGATCTCACCCTTGGTCTCGAGTCGGTACTGATAGGTGTAAATGTGCCCCGACCGGAAACCGTAGGTGACAGTGGCGGCAGCCGCAGCATGCCAACTGCCGGCCACGAGAAGAAGTGCTCCGATCAACCCTCTGAAAAACGGTGCGCGTGACCTGTTCATGAATGCCATTATAGGTCACCCGCGGCGTCGACGGCAACGCGTCATGCCGTCTTGACCAAAGGCTGTTGTGCCAGACCCGGCCCGCCGTCGTTCGCCCGGTTACAGCGGCTCGATCTTGAACTCCTCGATCTTGATCATCGGGTCGCTCTTGAAGACGATCTCGGCACCAAAGCGCCGCTCGAGCTCTTTGTGCTTGCCCGAGTTCGGCCCGGCGAGGAACTTGATCACCTCGTCGTGGGCAAAGATCAGATAACGGCTGCCGGGGGCGACCGGGCGGGCCAGCATCAGTTCGCGACGAATCCGGTTGCCGATGGTGCCCGGCGAGAAGGCCCAGCCCGCGCCCTCGCAGCAGGGACACTTCTGCTTCAACTGTTCTTCGAGGGTGGGGGCTGTGCGTCGGCGGGTCATCTGCACCAGTCCGAGTTCAGAAAACTCGACGAAATGTGGCCGGTTGCGGTCGCCGCGGAACGCCTCGCGCAGGGTTTTCATCACCTGGTCGCGGTGGCGGCCGCTGTGCATGTCGATGAAATCGAGAATGAGAATGCCCGACAGGTTGCGCAGGCTGACCTGGCGCGCGATCTCACGCGCGGCTTCGAGGTTTACCTGGAACACCGTGTCTTCGAGATCGGCGCCGCCCGCATAACGACCCGAGTTGACATCGATGGCCGTCAGCGCCTCGGTGCGTTGGATGAACAGGTAACCGCCCGACTTGAGCCACACCTTGCTCTTGAGCGCCTGCTCGGTCTCGTTGTCGATGCCATACTTGGCGAACAATGGCTCGTTGCCCTCGTACAACTCGAGCGAAGCCCGTTGCAGCGGCGAGAGAAAATCGCAGAAATCGAGGATGTTGCGGTACTCCTCCGGCGAGTCGATGAGAAACTCTTCGACCGTGTCGTCGAAATAGTCGCGGACCAGCTTCAACGGCAGCGACAGATCGCGGTGCAACAACGAGCGGATCGGCATGCTCCGGCTCTTGGCGTCGATCTTCTCCCAGATCTTCAACAGAAAGCGCAGATCGGCGGCGAGTTCGGCTTCTTCCAACCCTTCGGTGGCGGTGCGCAGAATCATGCCCATGCCCTTGGGGCACAGCTTCTTGCCGATGGCCCGCAAACGATCGCGTTCAGCTTCGGGTTGGATGCGTCGCGACACGCCGACGTGCGGGACGGTGGGTGTCAATACAAGATACCGACCCGGTATTGACAGATACATGGTCGATCGCGGACCCTTGGTCGCCGTGGGGTCTTTCAGCACCTGGATGACGACCTCTTGCCCGACCTTGAGCATATCTTGAATCGGCGTCTTGAAGAGTTCCTTGAACTCGACGTCGCTGTCGCCGCCGGTATCCCCGTCGACCTCGTCGAACGCCAGGAAGGCATCTTTGGGCAGGCCGATGTCGACAAAGGCCGATTGCATGCCGGGCACGATGTTGGCCACGCGGCCCTTGTAAATACAACCGGTTAATGTCTCGGTCTCGCGACTCTCGAAAAACAGCTCGAACGGTTGATCGTTGCGCAACAGTGCCGCCCGCGACTCATAGGGGGCGACAGTAACGATGATCTTCTTGGACACGGTGTGTTGTTACCTCGATCTCTAATATCTGATCGGCCATGGTGCAATCGTTTGTATTGCAGCGCCGATGACGTCAATTCTTGGCATCATTGGTGATGATGCGAATTCTCTCGACCACTTCCGGTTCGGCCGGGGCGGTGGCGCCGAACAGCTCGAACAGCGTGGCGAAGATCTTGCCCACGGCGGGGACGCCGGGTTGGCCCTGGTTGAATGCCACCTCGAGCGCCGCGTGCAGGGGCGCCGGCTGCAGAACCCAACCCGGGTCGCCGGTGTTGACCGCCGGTGTGGCCGCGGGGTCGGTGTCGTTGACCCACAAGACCGCTTTGGCCAGAGGCAACTCGACCTCTTTTTCGCCTTTGCGCATCT
>CAZADH010000030.1:0-7849 GCA_964483805.1 uncultured bacterium | reverse complement strand
GCGGGATCGGTGAAAAAAGCGCGCGCCTGTGCGCACGCCTCGGGATCGGCGAAGCCGAGAAAATAGACGACGCCGCTCGCTTCGGCCTGGACCGGTTTGCGGTTGGGCGTCAGCGGCTCGAAGCCGAGAATCGCGAACCCGATGGGCATCTCGGCGGCCAGCCGCTCGCGCACCGTCTCAGCGGCGATCGCCTGGGTGAGCGAAAGGTCCATGCTCTCACACAGGCTGGCATGGCCCAGTGGCAAGGGCGGTCCGAACGACAGGCGGGGTCGTTGATGCATGCCGGCAGAAACCGCATAAGGAAGACCCGAACGCCGCACTGCCCGCGCCAACACGCGCAACGTGTCGAGGTGCGACAAATAGACGGCCGGCCCCCGCCGCGAGTAGGTGACGCGGAACTGGGCGACCGTCGGCGCCACCGCGGCACTTTCGCAGGGGACGCGGGCGCTGCTGCCGCGCGGACCTGTCGCATCGCGCGTTGCCGGTGTCGGAGTCGTCGCCGGGGTTGGCAACGACGCGGCGGACGTGGCAACCTCGGGCGTGCAAGCAGATGGACTTTGTAAAGACGGTGTATTGACTTCTTTGCCGGTTGTTGCCGTGCCGGACTCCGCTTGAACAAGGGTGACCGGGCTGCTCGCCAGCGCCTCCGCCCGTTTCCACTCGGCCACGAGAAACTCGCGCGGCACCAGCAGGTCGATGTCATCCCAGGGCAGGGGTTCGTCGAGGCCCCAGGCGCGGGTGTAGCGATTGGCGTCGACGCCGGTCTCGGTCAGCGCCTGGTCCCAGGCCGCGAGGTTGATCTGGTCGCTCCAGCCGTCGAAGCGGCACCCCAGTTCGCTGGCCCGCAGGACGGCACGCCCAACCGCGGCGTCACCCCGCGACAGAACCGCCTCGAGTCGGCAGACCCGCTCGTCTCGCCAACTGAGCTTGGCTCGACTGCGAACCAGGCCCTGGCAGACCAGTTGCCGCCGCCGGATGAGTTCATCGACCGGGGGCTGCGCGGCCCATTGGAACGGCGTAAACGGCTTGGGCACGAATGCCGAAATGCTGATCGACAATGACTTGCGTCGACCACCCCGCCGGCACGCGGCCTCGATTCGGTGCACCAGGTCGCACAGGTCCCGCAGATCGTCGTCGGTCTCGAAAGGCAGACCAATCATGAAATACAGCTTCACCGTCTGATACTGCGAGCCGCGGGCCCGGTCGATCACCGAGAGAATCTCGGCCTCGGTGATGTTCTTGCCGATGATGTCGCGCAACCGCTGACTGCCGGCCTCGGGCGCAAAGGTCAACCCCGCGATCTTGACCGCCGTTTCGCCGCTGAGCAGTTCGAGGGTCTTGTCGTCCATGCGCAGCGAGGGCACGGCGACGATCTGCTCCGGAAAGACGGGGTTGGCGCCGAGGCGCTGGAGAATCTCGGGAAGACAGGAATGGTCGGACGTCGACAGCGAGATCAGACCCAGGGTCTCGTCGCCTGAGGTGCGCATCAGTTCAGCCGACCACTTCAGCAGATCGTCGGGAGTGCGCTCACGCTTCGGGCGGTAGAAATACCCGGCGTGACAGAACCGGCATCCGGCCACACAACCGCGCATCAATTCGAGGGGAGCACGGTCGTGCACGATCTCGATGTGTGGTACGAGGTTGTGTACCGGTGGCGCTTCGTTGGGAAACCCATGAAACACGCGTTTCTTCGTAGGTCCGGGGTGGCCGGGTATGTGAAATCCGCGAACCTCGGCCATCGCCATCCGCGTACGTGGGCGGTCCCAGTTTTCGTCCTTGGCCCGTCTCAGCACGGCAACCAGCTCGGGAAGCGCGTCTTCGCCATCGCCGATCAGGATTGCATCGAAAAAATCCGCGACCGGAGCGGGATTCGACGCCGACGGGCCGCCGGCGATGACCCATGGCCCGGTGCTGCGCTCGGCAGCCAGTTTGGGAAGGCCCGCCAGATCGAGCAGATGCAGCACGTTGGTGAACGTCATCTCGTATGGGAGCGTGATGCCCAGCAGGTCGAAGTCACGCACCGGTCGATGCGACTCGAGCGAAAACAGGGGCCACCCCCGCTTCTGCATCAAGGCGGCGAAATCAACCCAAGGGGCAAAAACCCGTGCGACGGCCACCTGCGGATCCCGGTCAAGTCGGTCGTACAGAATCTTGAGCGCCAGGTTCGACATGCCCAGGTCGTAGAGATCGGGGTACGCCAGGCACACCGAAAACTGGGCGGCCGGCTTGGGCCGCGCCTGATTCCACTCACCACCCAGGTATCGTGCCGGTTTCTCGATGCTCAGCAGGTCCCGTCGGGTCAGTCGCGGTCGCTCGTTCATGGCTCTTTTCCTGGCTCGAAGTCGATCACGAAGTCGAACTCGCGTCCGGAAAACTCGGTGTCGATCGAAACCGTGTTGGTGTTGACCGCCGCCACTCGGGCGGCCTGAATGCGCAACCGTTCGAGCAGCGCCGCGATCTCGTCGGAGTTGAGTTGCAGGCGTTGCCGCAACAACTCGCGCTTGAGTCGTTCGACGGCCGGCAAACCGCGGCCATCGGTGGTCGATGAGCTGGGGGAGCGGGTCACGGGCGCCAGGGCACCGGTGTGCCCTCCAATGAGTTAACGGTGTGCGTCGGCATGAAGCTCGAATTATACGTGAATTCACCGGTCTGCACAAGGTGCCCTGCCGATTCGAACGAGCGGACACCCATCCGCCGGGATCAATGATCAACGGTGAGGCCGTAAACCTCGAGTTCGCGCGTCTTGCCCTTTACCCGCGATATGTCGAGACGCCGCAGTTGGGTGGCCCAGCGCGAACCCCGGTCCTGCAAGAGAATCTCGGTCGTGGCCTGGTCGAGCACGATGCCGCCGTCGGGTTGCTGATTGGCGACGTCGCACAGGCGGGAAGCGAGATTCACCGTGTCGCCGATAACCGTGTATTCGAGCCGCACCTCGCTGGTGCCCAACAGGCCGGCCACCACCCGCCCCGTAACGATGCCGACGCCCAGATGGCGCCCTGGCAACTGGCGATCGGCCGCCGATTGCTGCACCATGGCCTGCGCGGCTGTCGCCGCCAGACGCACCGCATTCTCGAGCGAGCCGCAGCGGTCGGGAGTGAACACCGCGAGAACCTTGTCGCCGATGAACTTGTCGAGGACGCCGTGGTTCGTGCGCAGGATCTGCGAAACCCGTTCGAGATGTCGATTGAGGGCGGCGATCACTTGTTGCGGCGGCTCCTGACGCAGCCGGTCGGTGAACCCTTCGACCCCGGCGAACAAGACCACGGCGGTCAGCGCTTCGCCTTTGCGGGCGGCACTCTCACGGTCGTCGGCCTGGACCACGGCCTGCACCGACTCCGACACGAAGCGACCAAGCACCCGGCCCTCGGCAACGCCCTCTGCCATCTGATTGAAAGCGTTGAACAACACGCCGAACTCGTCGGCGCGGGTCGTGGCGATGCGTACCGAGAAGTCGTTGACCATAATGCGGCCGGCCGCCTGCGACAGATCGAACAGAGGCTGCAGAAACAGCGTGGCGGCCCGAATCGTCAGAATCAGCGGGACCAGCAAAAGCAGGGCAAAAACCGCTCGCTGTTCGTTGGCTTCCCGATCGATGGCGGCAAGGATCCGGCCGAGGGGTGCGCTGGTGAGAAAACACGTGCCGTCCATCGGGCCGCCGACATTGGCGACCAGCAGGCGGGCACCCGGACCTTCGCCGATCACCCGGGTGCGTGCCTCTTTCATGGCGGCCGCCTGATTCATCAGGCGCGTCTCGTCGGTGCAACGCATCGTGTCGATCGGTTCGATCCACACAGTCTCAGCATCGGTCGACGGAATCGTCATGAAACAAGGGGGGGCGTAGAGCCAGTTGGGGAGATCGGTGCGGCCGATCAGCAAATGACGGGCGACGGGCAGACGTGCCGACCGCCAGTCGTCGATCGTGATCGCATCCATCGAAAACGAGGTATAGGTAAGAAATACGTTGTATTTCATCTCTCCTTCGTGCCGGAGGAAGCTGCGGACGAAACAGCCTTGCGTGCCCCGCGCCGACATCTCGATGAGCAGGCGAGGTTGGCCGATGAGGTTGGTGATCAACGATACCGGCATGATTGCCGGCAACAACGGGGCCACCCCCTCGAATTCGGCCGCGAGCACAAGTTGCCGGGCGGCCTCCGCCTTGTCGGCCGTACCGGTCCGGTCCGGGTTGAGTAGGTTCATCACCCGCTGCCCCTGATCGAGAATGAGTTCCATGAGACCGTCGCCACCCAACTCTCCCCGCCGGTGGCCAAAGCTGATCGACATGCCGTCACGGGAGGTCACGTACAGATAGCGGAACAGAATGCCCCGGCGGATCAACGTGTTGACGGTGTCGCGCAGGGCGGGGTCATTGCCCGACGTTGCCCGCTTGTTCTTCGTCGTGCGCGTCTTTTCGACGCGGGCCAGATTGTGACCGAAGGCCGGGTCGTCGATGACGGCGTTGTACAGGCCCAGAATCCAACCGCGGGCAATGGCCGCGCTGTCGCTGATGGCCCCCAACTGGTCGGTCAGCCGCTGGCTGATGTTGCCCTGCACCTGATGGCGTTCGGCTGCCAGCGCACGTTCGCGGGTGAACAACGCGAGTGCGACAACCGGTGCCAGCAAGAGGATGAAACCGAGCACGAGTTGTCGTTGCAGTGGTTGCCGTCGGCCGCTGCGGCCCGTGGCACCGACCGTGAGCGCCCGCCACCATGCGAGCCACCACACCAGAATAAGTAGGTTGAGCAGTGGCGAGACGATGGTCGACAAGATCGTGCCGGCGGGAATCTGCCGGGCCACGAGCGCCCGCCAGGACCGATCTGGACCGGCGTTCGTGCCCATGGCGATCCAGTCGTGCACCTGCCAGACCTGAGGGTCCTGGATCTGTGCCTGCAGCCGTCGGCGCAGGATGTCGCTCAGGGTCTGATTGCGCCCGTAATCGCGATGCTGCCACACGCGCCGGGGTGTGCCCGTGGGGGCGATGGCCACCCGCGCATTGACGGCGGCAAGATTGGCGATTGTCGCCCAGGCGGGCTGGTCGGCGCCGAGGCGTCGGGGCTCGAGAAAGAGAAAAACACCGCCCCAGAAGTGCGGCCGGCAGAGCTCGGACTCCGCGTCGGCGGTCAGATTGAGGGTTTTGGCCGCCCCCAACGGGATCTCCCAGCGGGCCGGCGAGAAGAGAGGCAGCCAGGTGACCAGGGTGGTACGGGGGCCGATCGACACCGGCAGCCACCGCCCCATCACGTGACGCGGCAACCAGATGCCCTGGGTCGTCGATCCGAGCAGGTTGGGGATGACCGATGGCCCGAGGCCGCCCTGGCCGGTTGCGATGCCGGCCTGAGCCGTGACGTAGTAATGCAACAGTTCCAGTTGGCGATCGCTCATTGGCAGCGGATGCCCGCCGGTGGCCAGGGTTGTGCTCCAACCGATCCGATACGGATAAATGTTGCCGAAACGGTCGGTATGTCGGGTTTCCATGCACGCATACGACAGGGTGGGCGTGACCGACGCCAGCCGATTCAAACGTGCGCGCAATCGTGCGGTCAGAGCCTGGAACGGGGCGGCGGCCGGCGCGCGGTGGCGCTTGCCGGCAGGACTCCTGCACGTCGGCCTCGGCCAGCGCCAGCAACTGCGCGTGCGGCTCGACCGCGCGCTCCAGCAGACGAACGTCGTCGCGCAGTTCCTGTAATACAACAGCAATATTTCTCTCCGACTGCTCGCGCTGCCAGGCATGGCCGGCCGAGAGGACCAGCCAGGGTGGCAGGAGTAGCAAGAGAATGATCGCGGCCGCCGCGAGGGCCCGGTCGGTCATGCGTGCCGTCAGCGAACGGGATGGCCCGCCGGTCGCGGGGTCCGATGCCTGGCCGTGAGGCCCCGTCGACGGCGGTGGTGAAGATTCGCGGGGAGATGCGGCGACAGAGCCTGCCGGCCCGGTCTGGTTGAGACGGATTGGTGAAGTGGTCGACAAGGCCGGCGCTGGATCCGGTCGCTGGGGCGCGTCGTCGAGACCGACGACCTCCCAGGCCTCGATGTCGCTGTCGGGCACGATCACGGGGGCGCAGGGAATCAGGTCGCGAATCCCGTGCCAGACGGCAACACTGCAACAGATGCGGGTATGCTGGGCATGCTTGGATGCCGCTTCCATTCTGGCGGCCTGGTGAATCGGTTCGCCCAGCATCGTGTAATCGAGCCGATGGAGCGGATCGCCAACCACCCCCGCGACCGCCAGGCCTCGGTCGATGCCCACGCCGATCCCGTAGGCGAACAGACCCCGCTTCTGGCGTTCCTGTTGCAACTGGGCGTGTGCCAGCATCATCGCGCGTGCTGCCGCCATCGCGCGTTGCTCCGGCCGGTCCTCGGGTGAGGTGGCAGGAAAAACGGCAACGATGGCGTCGCCGATGAAGCGATCGATCGTGCCGCCGTGGCTCTGAATCACCTCGGCCATCGCGGCCAGATGGCGGTTGAGGGCGGCAAAGATGACGCGCGGGGAGTGTGCCTCGGTCAAGGTGGTGAAGTTCCGGATGTCGGAAACGAGAACCGCCGTGTCGATCCTCGATTCCTGGCGCGATTCGATGCCGCTGCCCCGGATGACTGTCAATACATGAGATGACACAAAACGTGCCAGCTTGCGCCGTTCGACCAACCAATCGGTCATGCGGTCGAGAGTGGCCGTGGCATCCCCCATCTCGTCGTTGCGCGCGATGGCGAGCCGGGGCGTGAGATCGCCGGCGGCCACTCGGCGCAGACCCTGCGTCATGGCAACAATCGGGCTCGACAGCCGCCGCGACAGGCCCGCGGCGCCCAGTGCGACCATGACCAGCAGCACCGACACCGACAAGAGCAGGTGTTGCCAACTCGCCTGCTGCGCCTGATTGAGATCGACCAAGGAAGCGCGGGCAACGAACAGGTAGTCTGTCTGGCTCTTGCTGCGTTGCACCAGCACCAGGTGCGCGGGTCGACCGCCGACCTCGGTCGCCTCAGCCAGCCACGTGGCCTGGCGGCCCGCCTGCCGCGCGTACCGCCACAGGCCTGTCCGATCGATGCGGGGAGCGACCCGTTCGAGCCCGAGTGGAACACGCTTGAACACGGCAATGTCGAGAGCTGCATCGGTCGAGCGGTTCCGGGTCCCCAGAATGGTTGCCGGGACGGCGCTGCGCAGGTCGCGTCGATACACGGGTTCATGATCCCAGCAGACCATCAAGACGAACCATGCGGTGCCCCCGAAACGCACCACCGAATGGTATTTCATCAATTGCTGGGAACCGACGCCCACTGCATCGATCTGGTCCGGAGAGCTCCACATGCCCATGTTGTTCGCCAACGCTTTTTCGCTCAATCCGGCGGCGCGTTGCAGCGAACCGTCGCTCCCGGCGCTGAACGAATACGTGGCGAGTTCGGCCGGAACATGCTTGAGCACTTCGCCCGCGACGATGCGGGTGAAGCTGACGAGCGCCTTTTGCTGATCGGGCGGCATGTTCTGAGAAAACGACTGTTCGCAGAAGCCGCGGTGACCGAAGACGATGACGCCGCGGACCCGCAAACCGACGCTGGCCAGGTCGTCGCGCAATCCCTCGAGCACGGGCATGGGGGAGCCTCTGTCGAGTTGGATTGCCTTCAATCGGTCTCCCAGCGCGGGATCGAGACAACGTGCCCGCAGCGCCTGTTCGAACCGCTGGTTCCAGCGCACGCTGCCGTTGTCCAATTGTTCGACCGTTTGTTGCATCTGCTGTCGGCGCATGCGCAGTGCGTCGAGACGTTGGTCGTTGTGCAGATTCGCCCCGGCGCCGAGTGCGAGGATGATCGGGACCGCAGCCAGACCGACGAACCAGAGAACGAGTTCGAGGCGCACCCCGGG